>CAOKRG010000011.1 GCA_948471095.1 uncultured Oscillospiraceae bacterium | reverse complement strand
AAAAAAGGGTTCTAAGAACTCCCAAAAACTTTTGACACGTTATGCAAGGAGGGTAGGGTGGGCTGGGGAACGGTTTGGGGCCCCGCGAGGTTGGGGGCCAACTTTTACACAGCGCTTGTTTCCTGGTCTAAAGCCCGGCAAGCCTAACCTCTACCGTTTTACCCAAAGCTCCCTTCCGAGCCCAAAGGCCCCTATCTTCCACCCCTCAAAAACGTGTAAAATTCTTTGAAGATTCTTAAGGAACTTTCTTATAAGAAAGTTCCTTAAGTTGCCGGTTTTTGGGCTTCCAGCAGCCAGAGGGCTTCGTTGTAGGCCTCGATGGAGCGGGGCTCCAGGGTGAGGCGGGCGCCCATGCGCTCGGGGATGGTGAAGGCGATGCCCCCGATGATTACCTCTTCCAGGCTGGTTTCCGCCAAAACCCGCAGCTCCTCCACCCCGGGGTAGTCCCGGTCGGCGGAGATGTAGTCGGCCACGAAAAGCACCTTGTCCAGCAGCGTCATGCCGGATTTACCCCCGGTGTGGCAGGCGATGGCGTCGATGACCTCCCGGTCCTTCACGCCCAGCACATGCTCCACATAGGCCGCCCCGGACACCCCGTGCCAGAGCTTCACGTTCCGGCGCTCGGCCTCTGTGAGCATGATACCATATTTCTCGATGATTTTCAACTGTTCTTCCGGCGGGGTGTTCTTCATAATGTCGTGGAGGATGCCGCAGAGCCGGGCCTTCTCCACATCCGCGCCGTACTTTTCGGCCAGCTGGGCCGCGCACTGGGCCACGCACTGGCTGTGGTAAAATCGTTCTTCGGTCAGGTGCTTTCGCACTTCCTGTTCATATTCCTGGTATGTCATGTGGGCCTCCTTTTCGGCGGCGGGGCGCTGCCCCGTCCTCGCTATTCTTTTTGAAAAACGGTCTTTCACTCACTTTTTGCGTAAATGCCATGGGCCGCGATATACTCCGCCACTTTTGGGGGGACAAGATGGGCCACGTCCTCTCCCGCCGCCGCCAGCTCCCGGACCCTTGTGGAGGACACGTCCCAAAAGGGGATATCCTCCACAAAGCACCGGGCCCCCAGGGCCTCCAGCTCCGCCTTTTTGGCCAGCAGCTTTTCCATGCCGTCCGGGCTGCGGGGGGAGGCGCACAGGCTGGCCAGCCGGAAGATAGCCTCCGCCTCGTGCCAGCGGTCCACAGTCAAAAACATGTCCTCTCCCATCAAAAAGAAGAATTCGTCCTGGGGGTATTCCCCATGTAGCTGGGCCAAAGTGTCGGAGGTGAAGCTCTTCCCCCGCCGCTCCAGCTCCATGAGGCTCACCTCCACCCGGGCCTCCGGCAGAGCCTCAGCCGCCAGCCGGCACATGGCCGCCCGGTCCGCCCCAGCCGCCAGATGGGGGGCCGGCTTGTGGGGGGGCGTGCCCGCCGGAATCAACAGGACCCGTTCCAAAGCCAGGCGGGCGATGAATTCTTTTAATATATGCACATGCCCCAGGTGGATGGGGTTGAACGTGCCTCCATATACCCCCGTGCGCATGGCCTTACCGGGGAAAGCTGATCTTGGGCTGCTTGGGGTTGCGCCGGTAGAGCACGAACCGGGAGCCGATCACCTGGACCACCTGGCTGCGGGTGGCGGCGGCAATGGCCTCGGCGGCCTCCCGGGGAGAGCTGGGGCAGGTCTCGGGCAGCACCCGGCCCTTGATGAGCTCCCGCTTTTGCAGGGCCTCGTCCGCCTCCTTCACCACCTGGGGGCCCAGGCCCCCCTTACCCACGGTGAGGATGGTCTCCAAATTCACGGCCAGCCCCCGCAGGTAGGCCCTCTGTTTACTGGTCATTGCCGTTCCCCCTCTGCTCCAAATAATCCCGCAGCTTCTTCTCAAACGCCGCGAAGGCGTGGCCCCGGTGGCTGCGGGCGTCCTTTTCCTCCGCCGTCAGCTGGCCAAAGGTCACCCCGTCCTGCTCGAAGATGGAGTCGTAGCCAAAGCCGTTTTCGCCCCGGCTCTCAAAGCCGATCTTGCCAAAGCACTTGCCCTCGGCCTCGATCCTGTCCCCGTTGGGGAACACGCAGCAAACGGCGCTGACAAAGTGGGCCCCCCGCCGCTCCATGGGCACGCCCCGCAGCTTTTCCAGCACGGTCAGCCGCCGCTTGCCCGGCTGGGCGAACCGGGCGGAGTAGATGCCCGGCGCGCCGTCCAGGTAGTCCACGCACAGGCCGGAGTCGTCCGCCACGGCGGGCAGACCGGTCTCCCGGCAGGCTGCCGCCGCTTTGATGTAGGCGTTTTCCGCAAAGCTGGTTCCCGTCTCCTCGGGCTCGGAAATGTCCATGGTCACCGCCTCGATGCCCATGGGCTCCAGCAGCCGCTGAAACTCCACCAGCTTGCCCTTATTATGGGTCGCGATCACAAATTTCATTGGGAATCTCCTTCATGATTTATTGATTTGCCTTGTTTTGCTCTTTTTGCCGCACAAATGCCATCGCGTAAAAAACGCCAAGCAGTCCGCACCCCAAAAGGAATGCATACCTGTTTATATGGGAATAAATCAAATGGATATACCGGTCAAGGGGTGTGAGCAGAACTGCCAGAGCCACTGAGAACATCATCCCGATGCCAGAGCACAGGACCTTCCCCCGCTGCTTATAATAGGCCAGCCCATACAGGTAAAACTGGGTCGCGGCCATCCACAGCGCGAAGACTAAAATGGCATGAGAGGCCCTTTGAGGCAGCTCCCCCTTTAATACAAAGGCAAACAGAGGAGCAAAAACCGCAATTCCCAGCAGCGGAGAAAACAGAATTGCTTTTGACAGTATCGTTACAATCTTAGCCGTTCGTCTTTCCACACGGCAGTCTCTCAACCTCCAACTGACAGCCCAACCATATCCGGCCAGCAGAACCACCAGAGCAATACTAATCATTTCGCTACGTTCCCTTCTTTCTCAATTCCCCAAACTGGCCGTGGTCAGCAGCAGGTTGCGCACCAGGCGCTGGTCGTCCCGGTCCAGGTCCCGGTCGTCCCGCCAGGCGGTCAGCTCTGGAATCAGGTCCTGGACGCTCTCGTCCCGGTCCAGCCGCTCCATCAGCTCCCCGGCAAAGCGCCGGAACCGGGCGTGCTTGTCCTCCGGGGCCTCCTGATCCTCTTCCGGCTTTTCCTGGGCGGGCGCGGCCATAAACAGGCTGGGAGCAGCTTGGGCGCTGGGCGCGGAGGGCTTCTGTTCTTCCGCCGCCTGGGCCTCTGCCTCCGGAGCTTCCGTCTCCGGGGCCGCTGCCGTTTGGGCGTCCTCCAGGTTAAACAGGGCGGCGGCAAAGGCCTCCGGGTCAAAGGGCTGCAGGTCGTCGATCTGCTCCCCCACGCCGATGAACTTCACCGGCAGGCCCAGCTCCCGCTTGATGGGCAGCACCACGCCGCCCTTGGGGGTGCCGTCCAGCTTGGTGAGGACAATGCCCGTAATGTCCGCCGCGCTCATGAACTCCCGGGCCTGGTTCACGCCGTTCTGGCCCGTGGCCGCGTCCAGCACCAGCAGGTTTTCCCGGTCGCAGCCAGGCAGCTCCCGGTCGATGATGCGGGAGATTTTCGCCAGTTCGTCCATCAGGTTTTTCTTGTTGTGCAACCGCCCCGCCGTGTCGCAGATGACCACGTCGCAGTGCCGGGCCTTGGCTG
Source organism: uncultured Oscillospiraceae bacterium (assembly GCA_948471095.1). Lineage (GTDB taxonomy): Bacteria > Bacillota > Clostridia > Oscillospirales > Acutalibacteraceae > Acutalibacter. Next base: position 50,724 of record CAOKRG010000011.1, on the reverse strand, counting down.
CGGCGATGGTATCGAACACCACCGCCGCCGGGTCCGCCCCTTCCCCGTGCTTGACCATGGGCACTCCAGCCCGGTCCGCCCAGACCTGCAGCTGCTCGATGGCAGCGGCCCGGAAGGTATCCGCCGCGCCCAAAATGACGGATTTGCCCTCCGCCTTAAGCATAGCCGCCATTTTGCCAATGGCGGTGGTCTTGCCCACGCCGTTCACGCCGATGACCAGCACCACCGAGGGCTTTGTGCCAATGTGCAGCTGGCAGTCCCCCTGCAAAAGCTCCGCCACAATGTCCTTGAGTTCGCCCATGATGAGGCCGGGGTCCGTAATGCCCTTTTCCTTGATGTGCCGCCGCAGCTCCCCGGTGATAAACTCCGCGGCGTCCATGCCCACATCGCCCATGACCAGCAGCTCCGTGAGCTCCTCGAACAGGTCCTCGTCAATTTTGGTAAACGAGTTCACCATCTGGCTGATCTGCCCGCTGATGCTGTCCCGGGTCTTTTTCAATCCCTGGCGTATTTTTTCAAACAGTCCCATAAGAATTCTCCTTTACCCTGTGTCAGTTCATCCCGATCAATATCAAAAAGCTCAAAGCCCCCGCAACGGGCGCCGCGGCCGCCGTAATACAGCGGGCCTTCCAGTCATCTGCCTTACATAGCCTGTAAATCCCCTGATACAGCAGGACGCCCGCCAAACCGCCTATGCCATTCAGAATGACATCGTCTATATCTCCTATCCCCAGCATAAAAACATACTGTACAACCTCTACGGCCATGCTGATGATCACCACAAGCAGAACGCTTCTCCATACCGCCTTCTTCTTACTCAGCAAATTGGCATACACGCCCATCGGCACAAAGATAACGATGTTCCCCAGCAGGTTACTCAGGGCAAGCCCTCTTAAAAACGCGGGATCCGTTGTGCCGGATACCAAATCGACGCCCGTCAAAAAGCTGATGATTCCACGCAGGGGAATCAGGTTTGCCTGCCTGGCCTCATGTCTCTGCCGGAATAGGATACATAGCAAGAGCACGATATAGAAAGCCAACACGCTATACAGCAGGCAATTTATAATAATTTGCCTTTTTCTGGAAACCACAGAGGACCCCTCCCTACCCGGCTGTTCCCGCCGGAATGATTCCTGAAAGCCCTACAGCTTCCTGGCCTTAAAAATCATCGAAATGGGCAGCATATGGGCCTTTTTCTCCTTGAAGGTCTCCGGCTTTGCCGCCAGGACCGCCCGGTCCGTCTCCTCCACCATCCGTTCCAGACAGAACCCCGCCCCGGCCAGCGCGTTCACATAGGTGGATATCTTCCGGTTGCGCAGAACCACCTCCATGCCGTGCACCGGCATCCGGAAGGGCTCCTCGTCGAAATAGCTGCGGGTCAGGGGAATCCGCTCCCCCTGCCAGCCGTGGCTTTGCTCCGGGGTCCAGCCCGCGCAGTAATTGAGGGTGTGGCCCCAGCTGAAAAGGAACGTCCCCCCGGGCTTCAAATAAGAGGCGATGCGCCGGAAGACCCCTTCCAGGTCCGTGGCCCAGCCTATGCCGTAGATGGAGTAGACCCAGTCGAAATACTCCCGGGGCAGGCCCAGGTCCTCCTCCATGGCCCCGCAGAAAAGCCGGGCGCTCTGCCCGTTTTCCGCCAGAAGCCGCCGGGCGTTTTCCAGCTGCCTTTCCGAGAGGTCCAGGCCCCACAGCTCCCCGGCCCCCCGCTGGGCGTGGTATAAAAGGGAGTGCCCGCTGCCGCAGCAGATTTCCAGCAGCCGCTTGCCCCTCACGTCCCCAAACAGGCGCAGCTGGTCCTCCGTGGGGCACATCTCCCCATAGACCGGCAGAGCCGTGGTCCCGAACCAGGCGTCCGCGTTTTTATTCCAGTATTCCCGGTTCGCCTCAACAATAGCCCGATCCATACCGTTCCTCCTTTGTTTTCGCCCCAGCGCCAAGCCACAAAAATTCTTGAAAGTGCTTAGTGCTTGTATTCATAATTACCCTGCCAATATATAACAGGGACCGCTTGGTCGGGACTGCGTCCCTTTTGAAGAAATGGTTTGGCCGCCGGCGGCTTAGGGACTCCGTCCCTAAGAACCCACGAGTTATCTTTTGGATAACTCGTCAACCTCTTGTAAAGGTTGACGAAACTTTTACTGTTTGCTCTCTGAGGCCTTTTGGTTCAACTCTTTCCTCTGGACGCCCCCATCCCCAGCGCCGCAGCCCAAAAGTTTTCGAAAGCCCCTGCCTCAAAACGAGCGCCCAGCCCACTCCCCGTCCCCAGCGTCATGACTCAAAGGTTTTTGAAGGGTGCAGGGAAACTTTTTCCTTAAAAAAGTTTCCCTGCCCGCCGGAGGCGGTCTTTAAGCGGAGTACTCCGCCGCCTCGTCGGTCTTGAGGGCCAGCAGCTTGCTGACGCCTTGGTCCTGCATGGTCACGCCGTAGAGCATGTCGCTGCCCTCCATGGTGCCCCGGCGGTGGGTGATGGTGATGAACTGGCTCCTGCCGGTCATCCGGCGTAAGTACTGGGCAAAGCGGGCCACGTTCACGTCGTCCAAGGCGGCCTCGATCTCGTCCAAAACGCAGAAGGGCGGCGGGTTCACCCGCATAATGGCAAAGTAGATGGAGATGGCCACCAGGGCCTTTTCCCCGCCGGAAAGGGACTCGATGTGGGTGACGATCTTCCCCGGGGGGTGGACCTTGATGTCGATGCCCGAGGCCAGCGGGTCGCCGGGGTCCGTGAAGCTCAGCTCCGCCCCGCCCCCGCCGAAGAGCTCCCGGAAGATGGAGCCGAAATTCTGGTTGATCTGGGCAAACTTCTCCTCAAACTGCTCCTTCATGTGGCTGGTCAGGTCCGTGATCAGGGACAGCAGCTCCCCCTTGGACTTCTCCGCGTCCCCCACCTGCTGGTTGAGGAACTCGTACCGCTGGGACACCTCCTGATACTCCACCACAGCCCCCACGTTCACGGCCCCCAGGGCCTTGATCTTGTTTTTCAGCTCCGAAAGCCTGCGCTGGGCGGCGGGCAGGTCCTCAATCTCCGCGCCCACCTCCTCGGCCTCCCGGCGGGTGAGCTCATATTCCTCCCACAGCCGGGTGATGACCCCGTCGTACTCCTTTTGCAGGCCGTCCGAACGCTCCTGCAGGCGGGCCAGCTCCCGGCCCGCGTTCTCCCGGCGGCTGGCCGCGTCCCGCTCCCGCTCCCGCAGCGCGGCGGATTCCTGTTCCAGCTCCGCCCGCCGCTGGGCGGACCGTTCCACGTCCTCCCGCTTTCCCTGGGCCTCCTGGCGCAGGGCGGCGGTCTGGTCCCGCTTTTGCAGAATCTCCCCTTCCAGGGCCTCCGTCCGCCGCGCTATGGCCTCAATCTCCTGCCGCAGCTGGGCCTGGACCCCTTGGGAGTCCCGCTGGCGGGCCTCCAGCCCGGCCAGGGCCTCCGCCAAAGCGTCCCGGTCCTTTTGGGCGGAGAATTCCTCCATCCGCAGCCCCTGGACCGTCTCGTTGATCTCCTCGCACCGGTCCAGCCGCTCCTGCCGGTCGCCGGTGAGCTCCCGGCTCTTTTCGTCCCAGCCGGCGGCTTCGGCCTCCAACCGGGTCAACGCCTCCTGGCTGGCGGCTTCGGCCTTGGCCAGGGACTCCAGCCGTTCCTGGGCCCCGGCCCGCTCCTGCTCCAAAGCCAGCCCGCTCTCCCGTACGCTTTCCAGCTCCCGCTGGCACTGGGCCAGCTGGGCGGAAAGCTGGGTCCGCTCCTCCTGGCGGGCGTTCAGCTCGCCAAAGGCCGCGTCCAACTGAGCCTCGCAGGCGGAAAGCTCCTCCTGGGCCTCCTTGCGGGCCTGGGCCGCCTGGTCTGCCTGGGCCTGCAGGCCCGCCGCCTTTTCCCGGATGCGCTCGATCTCCGCCGAACGGCTCAAAAGCCCGGAGTTTTTGGCCCGGGCCCCGCCGGTCAAAGAGCCGCCCGCGTTCACCACCTGGCCGTCCAGGCTCACCACCCGGAAGCGGTAGCCCGTGCGCTTGGCAATGGCCACGGCGCTGTCCAGGTCCTCGGCCACGGCCACCCGGCCCAAAAGGGAGTCCCGAACGCCGTGATACTTGGGGTCGCAGCCGCACAGCCGGGAGGCCACGCCCACAAAGCCGGGCATCTTCTCCATGTCCCGGGGGTCCAGCACATTGCCCCGAATGGTGGTCAGGGGCAAAAATGTGGCCCGGCCGATCTCCCGCTGCTTGAGGAACTGGATGGCCCCCTTGGCGTCCTGCTCGGTCTCCACCACGATGTTCTGCATGGCCGCGCCCAGGGCGGTTTCCAGGGCCACGGCATAGTCCCGGGGCACGTTCAGCAGCCGGGTCACCGGCCCGCAGATTCCCCGGAGCATCCCCCGGCCCGCCTCCCGCATCACGGCCTTCACGCTCTGGGCAAAGCCCTCCAGGTTCCGCTCCAGGTCCTCCAAGAGCTTGGCCCGGCGCAGCTGCTCGTTGGCGTCCAGGGTCAGCCGGTCCAGCTCCTCCCGGGCGGCCTGGGCCCGCTTTTTCCGGCCCTCCAGCCGGAGCTGGTAGCCCCGGACCGCGTTTTCCTGGGCTTCCAGCTCCCGCTGGGTCTCTTCCAGCATCTGCCGCAGCTCTTCGGCCTCCTGGCGGGCCGCGGCCTCCCGCTGGGCGGTCTGGGCCGCGGTCTCTTCCAGAGCCCCGGCCCGCAGTTCAATTTCCCGGCGGGAGGACTGGGCCGAGCTCAGCTTCACCCGCTCCTCCGAGAGGCTGGCGTTGACCCCGGCCAGCTCCAGGGCCGCTTTCTCAATCTCCCGGGTGGCCTGGTCCGCGCCCCGGCGCAGTTCCTCCAACCGGGCGGCGTAGTCCAGCAGTTCCTGGCGGCTCTGGGCGATGCGGGCCTCCTGCCGGGCCATGTCCTCCCGCTTCCGGTCCATCTCCTTCCGGGCCTCCTCGTGGGTCTGCTGCGCCGCCTCGATCTGCCCCTCCAGGCGCTGGGCGTCCTGGGCGTTGTGGGCAATCTCGTTTTGCAGAACGCCCACCTCGCCCTCCATCCGCAGGGCCTGCTCGTCCAGGGCTGCGGCCTCGCCCCGCAGCCGGTCCATGGCGGCGGTGCGGTCGTTGGTCTCCCGAAAGTTCTGCTCCGCGCGCTGGGCAATGTCCGCCAGCTCCTCCTCGATCTCCTGGTGCTGGGCCCGGATGGTCCCGATCTTCTCTTCCTGCTCCCGCAAAGCCCGGCCGGCCCGATCCAAAGTTTCCAGCCAAATGCCGATTTCCAGCCCCTTTTTCTCCCCGTCGTACCGAATGAACTGCTCGGCCTTTTCCGCCTGCTCCTTCAAAGGGCCCACCCGGCTTTCCAGCTCCGCGAGAATGTCCCGCAGGCGCACCAGGTTTTCCTCGGCCTTCGCCAGCCGCCGCTCGGACTCCTCCTTCCGGTAGCGGAACCGGGAAATGCCCGCCGCCTCCTCGAAAATCTCCCGCCGGTCCTCGGACTTGGCCCCCACAATGCTGTCGATCTTGCCCTGGCCGATGATGGAGTAGCCGTCCCGGCCCAGGCCCGTGTCCATAAAGAGCTCGTTCACGTCCCGCAGGCGTACGGTGGTCTTGTTAATCAGGTACTCGCTCTCCCCGGACCGGTAGTACCGCCGGGTGATGGCCACCTGGTCGTTGTCAAAGGGCAGGGCCCGGTCGGCGTTGTCAATGGTCAGGGTGACCTCGGCAAAGCCCAGGGCCCGGCGCTCCGGGGTGCCGCCGAAAATCACGTCCTCCATCTTGGAGCAGCGCAGGGTGCGCAGGGACTGCTCCCCCATCACCCAGCGCATGGCGTCGCTGATGTTGCTCTTCCCGCTGCCGTTGGGCCCCACCACCGAGGTGATGCCCCGCTCGAAGGAAAGGGTGGTCTTGTCCGGAAAGGTCTTAAAGCCTTGCAGTTCCAGTGATTTTAAAATCATCCAGGTATGTCTCCCTATCTATATAAAAAAGTGGGTCGCCGTTCGCCTCTTCTCCGGCCCGGCGCATGCCGGCCTTTTCCATCACCCGGTAAGAGGCCCGGTTGTCCCGGTAGCAGCCGCCGTTGACAAAGGGGACCTCCGCCGTCCGGAAGGCGTACTCCAAAAGGGCCCGGGCCGCCTGGGTGGCATAGCCCCTGCCCCGGCGCTCCGGCGCGATGGAGTAGAACAGGTGCAGCCGGTCCCCGGCGGTCCCGTCCAGCCCGCACCAGCCGATGATTCTATCGGGCTCGTCCGCTCTCGTGACCGCCAGGCATAGGTGGTAGATTCGCCCCGGGCGGTTTTTCCCATGGTTTCGCTCCATGCGCTCCAGCACCTTCCCGGCCTCGTCCTGGGGTATCGGGCCGTTCTCAAAGTCCCACATCCGCGCGATTTCGCCCAAATCCTCCGGCCCCGCCGTGCGCAGGACCAGGTCTGGGGTCTCAAGCCGTATCATGGGTTCTCCCCCCGCAGGTCGATGATGTTCTTCATCTCCCGCGCCACCTGGCCGGGCGTTTTGCCGTCGGTATGTATCACATGGTCCCCGGGGTAGTGGGGCAGGCGCAGCCACTCCATTGAGCACTCGTTCTGATCGCCCCGAGCCCTGTGCCGCTGGCGCAGGGTCTCCTCCGTGCAGGTCAGCGTAAAGCCTATCACCTGATAGCCCTCCTGGGCGATGTCCCTCAGGATGCCCTCCCGGATGTTCCCATACATGGCCACCACCGAGCAGAACACTACATAGTCAAAGCCCAGCCGCAGATAGTTTGAGAGCACCGCCGACATGGCCTTGTCCCCCTCCCGGAGCCTGGGGTCGTCCAGCCGGAAGGGATTGACGCACCAGCACCAGTCGCCGTCCAGATAGGCCGCGTTCTCGTACATTTGAAAGAGCAGGTCCCCCGCCGCGGACTTTCCCACGCAGGGCGAACCGCTGAGAATTATTAACTTCTGCAAATTTTTCACTCTCCTCGAAACACGACATGCTGTTGTCCTGTTACATCCACTATAATAAACTCATTAACCCAAAAAGGAGGGCATTCTCATGCCAAGCAACCAGGAAATCATCGCAAAAGCCGGGGAGATCATCGCCCAGCGCGCCGCCGGGGAGCACAACTACTGCACCCTCACAAGCATCGGCTCCGACGGCTTTCCCGCCTCCACCACCATCAGCGTCGCAAAGTCCGAGGGCGTCCGCTGGCTTACCCTGTGCACCGGGGTAGGCGCGCCCAGCGCGCTGCGCTTTCGGTCCAATCCGAAAGCCTGCGTCTGCTTCAACTATGACGGGGACCGCATGTACCACATAGCCCTCATGGGCGAGGTCGAGATCTGCACCGGCCTCGAGACGAAGCGGGACATGTGGTACGAGGGGCTTGCCAACCACTTCTCCGGGCCGGAGGACGAGAATCTTGCGGTGCTCCGGTTCACCACGAAGAGCTATAGCTTGTGGGTGGACTTCACTGAGGTCAGAGGGGAACTGTAATGGGCTGTCAGGTATTTCACCGAGTGGAATACCTGACTTTTTTGCCTTGGATGAAAGCTCCTACAACCTTTGAAAAGGCGGGGCTTCACGAAGGGAAGTCAAAGAAGCATTTTATGCTCCCCCGCTCCACAGCGCCGTCCTGGACGAACGTCACCGCATACCCCAGCTCCTCCAGCCGCTTCACGTTCTCCTTCCCCTGCCCCAGCGCCGTGGATACGTCCCGGGGGTTTACAAGGACCCGGTACTCCCCCCGCCCTCCAAGCTCCTGGCAGAGCCGCCTCAGAAACCTCCAGCTCTCCACCAGCTGCCGGAAGGCCGGATGATAGGGCCCCGCCAGCCGCTTTCGCTCCAGTTCCGGCCCCGGGTGCAGCCCCATGCGGATCACCCGCACGCCCGCTCCCTCGAACCGTTCCAGCAGCTTGGCGCACAGCTCCACCGCCTCTTCCAGGCTTTGGGGGCGGTAGAGCCCCGCCCCGTACAGCCGGGCCAGCTCCGTGCCCGGAAGCACCAGGGTGGGGTAAACTCGCACTGTCTTTGGCTCCAGCCCGATTAATGCCTCCGCCGTCTTCAAGGCCTTTTCCGGCGTGTCCTGGTAGAGCCCGGTCATCATTTGCAGGCCCAGCTCCATGCCCGCCTTATGGACGCGCTCCGCCGCCTCCATCGTGTCCCGGGCGGTATGTCCCCGCCGGTTGGCGGCAAGGACCCCATCGTCCATGGACTGGGCCCCCAGCTCCACGGCGGTGACGGGGTAGGCTTTCAAAATGTCCAGCACCTCCCGGCCCACCGCATCCGGCCGGGTGGAGCACCGAATGCCCCGAAAGCCATACCGGGCCACCGCCTGGGCTCCGGCTTCCAGCAGCTCCAGCATATACTCCTGCTGGATGGCGGTAAAGCTTCCCCCAAAAAAGGCAATCTCCGTTTCCCTCCGCCGCTCTCCCAGAGAGGCGGAGGCGGCCCGGGCGGCTTCCTCCACATCAGCGGCCCGGGGCGGCGGGGCCTGGACCCGGCCGGTGATGGCCCGCTGCTCGCAGAAGCTGCACTGCTGGGGGCACCCCAAATGGGGCACAAAGATGGCGATATTGGCGTGCTTCAATAGCCCATCAGCTCCAGGGCCTCCCGGGCGGCTTGCTGCTCGGCCTCTTTCTTACTGCGCCCGCCCCCTTTGCCGATGACATTGCTGTTTAGGTGCACCTCCACCGTAAAATGCTTCTGGTGGTCCGGTCCGCTCTCCCCGGTGAGCACATACTCCAGCCGTTCCTCCGGGTTCTGCTGGATGATCTCCTGCAAGGTGGTTTTATAATCTTTAAAGGCCTTGCTGCCCCGGGTCTTGGCGGCAGGGGCCACAAACCGCAGAATAAAGGCCTTGGCCTGGCCCAAGTCCCCGCTGTCCAGGTAAATGGCCGCCGTGGTGGATTCAAACACATCCGCCAAAATGCTGGCCCGCTCCCGGCCTCCAGAGTGCATCTCCCCGTGGCTCAGGCGCAGAAAAGTGCCTGCCTCCAGGCTCTTGGAAAACCCGCACAGGGATTTTTCACACACCAGCGCCGCCCGGGTCTTGGTCAGCTGGCCCTCCGGCAGGTCGGAGTAATGGGTGAACAGATACTCCGCCGTTACAAAGCCCAGCACCGAGTCGCCCAAAAATTCCAGCCGCTCATAGCTGCCGCATTTGTGCTCGTTGGCATAAGAGGAGTGGGTCAGCGCTGTCTCCAAAAGCCGCTTGTTTTGAAAGGTATAGCCGATCTTCTTCTCATATTCCTCAATGGGTCTCATAGTTTGCCTCCGGGTTAAGGAACTTTTTTGGAAAAAAGCTCCTTAACAATCTTCAAAAAACTTTATGTCGTGACGCTGGACCTGGAACGCGCACAGTGTGCTCATTGTATGGCTTGCTCCCGCCGCTTTATTTCTGCTCATTCTTCTCTCCCGCCCTTAGGGAACTTTTTGAAAAAAGTTCCCTAAGAACCTTCAAAAACTTTTACACGTCTGTTGCGGGTGGGGAGAGGCTGCTGGGCGCTCGGTTTGGGGCTTGTTCCTGCCGCCTTATCCTTGCCCATTCTCTCCCGCGCTGCCGCCAGCCAGGGCGTCCCGCATTTTATCCACATAGCGGGACTGGGTGCAGTCCCGGACCAGGCGCAGGGCGTTTTTCACTGCCGGGGCCTTGGCGTTGCCGTGCATCTTAAAAACCGGCTTCGCCGCGCCTAAAATGGCTGCGCCGCCATAGGTGTTGTAATCCATGGTTTTCTTAAGGCCTTGCAGGTCTCCATAAATCATAGCCGCCGCCAGCTTATTTTTGGCCGACTTCTTGAAAATATCCTTCACCATGCCCATCATGGCCAGGGCCGTGCCCTCGTAGAGCTTGAGCACCGTGTTGCCGGTAAAGCCGTCCGCCACCGCCACATCGCACAGGCCATAGGGAATGTCCCGGGGCTCGACGTTCCCCACAAAGTTCAGGCCGGGGCAGTCCTTCAAAAGGGCATAGGCGCTCTGGCGCAGGGGGTCGCCCTTGTGGGACTCGGTCCCCACGTTCACCAGGCCGACCCGGGGGGCCTTTACCCCCATCACCTGCTCCATATAGATGGAACCCATCAGCCCGAACTGCAAAAGCATCTCCGGACGGCACTCCACGTTGGCCCCCGCGTCGGAGATCATAAAAAAGCCCTGGGTGCTGGGCAGCACCGGCGCGAAGGCCACCCGCTTGACGCCCTTCACGCGCTTGACGATCATGGTCGCGCCTACGGTCAGGGCCCCGCTGTTCCCGGCGCTGGCAAAGGCGTCCCCCTGGCCCTGGGCCACCGCCCGCAGGCCTGCCGCCATGGAGCTCTCGGACTTCTCCTTGAGCACGCTTCCCGGCTCGTCCTCCATGGTCAGCACGTCCGGGCAGTGGAGCACCTCCATCTTGCCAAAGGCGGCTTCCAGCCCCTTCTCCTTGGCGCAGGCCAGCAGCTTGTCCTTGTCCCCGGCCAGGGCGATGTCCACGCCCAGCTCCTCCATGGCCTGGGCGCACCCCAAAAGAATCTCCCCCGGCGCATTGTCCCCGCCAAATCCATCCACAATAATCTTCATCCCATAATCCCCCTTCTGTATTCACACATCTGTTTGCCTCCGGCGGCTTAGAAAACTTCTTGAAAGAAGTTTTCTAAGGACTTTCAAGAACTTTTGAAACGTTACGCTTGGGTTTGGGAGCGGGCTAAGTGCTCATTTTTTGGCTATGCGGGGCGCGTTCGCTTGGAGGCTCTACCGGCCAAGCTCCCACCGGCCCCCTCATGCAAGGTCCCACCTTCCAGAAAACCGCCCACCGACCCGCCAGCCTCCTCCTTCCACCCCCCGTCACGGCGTAAAAGTTTTTGAAGATCGTTAAGGAACTTTTTCCAAAAAGTTCCTTAACCCGCCGGAGGCACGCACTGCCAGGGCAAGGTAGCGTTCGCGCTTGTCCCGGACGCGTTCTGGGAGGGGCGGCAAAATGCCGAAGTTGGCGCCCATGGGCTGGAAGTCCTTGCCCGCGTAGCCGGAGATGTACCGGCTCAGGGCCCCCATCATGGTGGTCTCGGGCAGAATCAGGGTCTCCTGGCCCCGCAGCCGCCGGGCCGCGTTGAGCCCTGCCAGAATGCCCGAGGAGGCCGACTCCATATAGCCCTCCACGCCGGTGATCTGCCCCGCGAAAAACAGCTGGGGCCGCTGGCGCAGGGAGTAGTCCGCGTCCAGAAGCTGGGGGGAATTGAGGAAAGTGTTCCGGTGCATCACCCCATAGCGGACGAACTCCGCGTCTTCCAGGCCCGGTATCATCCCGAACACCCGCTTCTGCTCCCCGAATTTCAAGTTGGTCTGAAAGCCCACCAGGTTGTAGAGGCTGTTCGCCCGGTTCTCCGTGCGCAGCTGCACCACCGCCCAGGGGCGGTGGCCCGTCCGGGGGTCCACCAGGCCCACCGGCTTCATGGGGCCATAGCGGATGGCGTCCCGGCCCCGGGAGGCCAGCACCTCGATGGGCATGCAGCCCTCATAGACCTTGGGATTCTGCACGTCCACATCGTGCCGGGGAGCCCGCTCCGCGCCCAGCAGGGCCTCGATGAAGGCCTCATACTCCGCCTTGTTCATGGGGCAGTTGATGTAGTCGCCCTCTCCCTCGCCCCGGCCATAGCGGTCGGCGGTGAAGCAGCGCTCCATGTTCAGGCTCTCCCGGCTGACAATGGGCGCGGCCGCGTCAAAAAAGCTGAGCCCGCCCCCGCACAGCCGCTGGATGTCCTGAGACAGAGCCTCGGCGGTCAGGGGGCCCGTGGCGATGACGGCCGGGCCCTGGGGCAGGCGCTCCAGCTCCTCCCGCCGCACAGTAATCAGCGGACAGGCCTCAATGGCCTCGGTGGCCAGCCGGGAGAATTCCTCCCGGTCCACCGCCAGCGCGCCCCCCGCCGGGACCTGGGACTTGTCCGCGCAGTCCATCAGCAGGGAGCCAAACTGCCGCATCTCCTCCTTTAAGAGCCCCGCCGCGCTCTCAAGCCGGGCGGCTTTCAGGGAGTTGGAGCAGATGAGCTCCGCGAACCCGGCGCTCTTGTGGGCCGGGGAGAACTTCTGGGGCTTCATCTCATAAAGCTCCACCCCGATCCCCGCTTTCGCGATCTGCCACGCCGCCTCGCACCCGGCCAGGCCCGCGCCTACTACTGTTATGGTTTCCATGTGGCCTCCTTAAGGTCGCCTCCAATGCCTCCGGCGGCTTAAGAATCTTCAAAGACTTTTACTCCGGGGTGGGTTGGGGGAAGACGTTAGCCTCGTCCACGGGCAGATGGCTCCGGCGGGGCGTTGGCTTGCGGGAACATTTTTGAGAAAAGTTTCCCTGCACCCTTCAAAAACTTTTGCCCCGGGGTGGGGTTGGTTGAAGGCGTTAGCCTCGTCCTCGGGCAGATGGCCCAGCCTTATTCCTTCGGTACCTTCCCGGGAAAGGTGCAGCCTTCGGTTACGCAGTAAATGCGCTTGTCCTTGGTCTTCTTCTGCATCAGGGTCTTGCCGCAGACCGGGCATTTCTCCTTGGTGGGCGGGTCCCAGCTGACGAAGCCGCACTCCGGGTACCGGTCGCAGCCATAGAAGACCCGGCCCTTTTTGGACTTGCGCTCAATGATGTTCCCCCCGCACTTGGGGCACTCGGCCCCGGTGTGCTTGACGATCTTCTTGATGTTCTGGCACTCCGGGTAGCCCGAACAGGCGATGAACTTGCCGAAGCGGCCGTGCTTGACCACCATGGGCCTGCCGCACTTGTCGCAGATCTCGTCGGTCTCGTCCTCCTTCAGGTGGATCTTCACCCCGTCCATGGCCTTTTTGGCCTTCTGGACCGTCTTGTCGAAGTCGTCGTAAAAGGTCCGCAGGGCGTCCACCCACTCCTCGTCGCCCCGCTGCACCGCATCCAGGTCGTCCTCCACCTGGGCGGTGAACTTCACGTTGACGATCTTGGGGAACTGCTCCTTCATCAGCTTGGTGATGACCTCCCCCAGCTCCGTGGGCTTAAAGGCCTTGCCCTCCCGGGCCACATACTCCCGCATGGTGATGGTGGAGATGGTGGCCGCGTAGGTGGAGGGGCGGCCGATGCCGTTCTCCTCCAGGCCCTTGATCAGGGAGGCCTCGGTGTAGCGCGGGGGGGGCTGGGTGAAGTGCTGGTTGCCCAAAAGCTCCCGGAGCCTCAGCTTCATGCCCTCTTCCAGGGGGGGCAGGTCCTTGCCGGCCTCCTCCTTCTCGTCCTTGGCCTCCTCATACAGGACGGTAAAGCCGTCGAAGGCCACGTTGAAGCCGCTGGCCTTGAAGATATAGTCCCCCGCCAGAATGCTGGCCTGGGTGGTGTTCAGCACGCAGTTGGCCATCTGGCTGGACATAAACCGCTCCCAGATCAGCTTGTATAGCTTATACTGGTCCGCCGTCAGGGAGGGCTTCACCAGCTCCGGGGTCAGCTCGATGGTGGAGGGCCGGATGGCCTCGTGGCCGTCCTGGGCCCCGGCCCGAGACTTGTAGTGCCGGGGCTTGGGGGTCAGGTATTTCCCGCCCCACCGGGTCTCGATATACTGGGCCGCGTCCCGAACCGCGTCCTCGGACACCCGCAGGGAGTCGGTACGCATATAGGTGATCAGGCCCACGGCCCCGTGGCCCTCCACGTCCACGCCCTCATACAGCTCCTGGGCGGCCCGCATGGTGCGGTAGGCCTGGAAGCCCAGCTTCCGGCTGGCCTCCTGCTGCAAGGTGGAGGTGATGAAGGGCGGCGCGGGCTGGCGGGTGCGCCTGCCCTTTTTCACCGGGCCCACCACAAATTCCGCCTGTTCCAGCTGGGCCAGGATTTTGTCCGACTCCTCCTGGCTGTGAATCTCGATCTCGCCGTTTTCGTCCCCATAAAAGGACGCGGCGAACACGGAGCGGGAGGGCGGGGCGGTGAGCTTGGCGTCCAGAGTCCAGTACTCCTTGGGCACAAAGGCCCGAATCTCCTCCTCCCGGTCCACGATCATCCGCACGGCCACGGACTGCACCCGGCCGGCGGAAAGCCCCTTGCGGATGGTTTTCACCAGAAAGGGGCTCAGGGTGTAGCCCACCAGCCGGTCCAAAATGCGCCGGGCCTGCTGGGCGTTCACCAGGTCCATGTCGATGGCCCTGGGGTGGGCCATGCCCTCCGCCACGCCGGTTTTGGTGATCTCGTTAAAGGTCACCCGGTCCTGGGCGTCCTCGTCCAGCTTCAGCAGATAGGCCAGGTGCCAGGAGATGGCCTCCCCCTCCCGGTCCGGGTCCGTGGCCAGCAGCACGCCGTCGGCCTTGGCGGCCTCGGCCTTCAGGTCCTTCACCAGCTGTTCCTTGCCCTTTATCACCGTGTATTTGGGCTTGAAGTTGTCCTTCACGTCCACGCACAGCCGGGCCTTGGGCAGGTCCCGCACATGGCCCATGGAGGCCACCACCTTGTAGCCCGGGCCCAAATATTTCTGTATGGTCTTCGCCTTGGAGGGCGACTCCACAATCACCAATTTTGACATTGCCGATTCCTTTCCTTTCTATCAAGCACATCCCCAGCGCGGTTCCGCGTGCGGACGGTCTGCTCTTCTTAGACCCCGTACGCTACCAGCTAATGGCAAGCAATGTACGCGGTCAAGGGGCGTCGACCTTCGCTGCGCGAAGTCGCGGCCCCTTGCAGGGTTCTTAGGGGGGTGAGCGTCTGCCAGCACGCTGCGAACCGACCGAGGGGGAAGGTCCCCGGTGGGGACCGTTCTGACCACGAGTTGACTTTGTCAACTCGACCGAGCCGGCAGGCGAGACCCGACCTTGACCTTGCCCTTAAGGCGGCGCAGCAGAAACCGATAGAGCATACCGCCTGAACATCCCTCTAAACATCTATAGCGGTATTTATGCTGCGCCGCCTTTAAGGTCAAGGTCGCGAGACTCTGTCGGCGACTTCGCCTTGCGAAGTCGTGCTCTGCGGCCTTTGAAAAGGGTGAGCGTCTGCCAGTGGCAGACAAGCCGCGAACCGACCGAGACGGCAGTCGAGAAGGGCGAAACTTTTTCTGTTGCGCTTAGCTGGCTTTCCTCTTCCATAACACGCACACTTGGCCGCTCATCCACCCTCACCCAGGCAGCTTGTAGCGCTTGCCCGGCAGGGACTCCACCAGCCCGTCCAGCTCCAGCACCGTCATCTGGGCCATCAGCTTCCCGGCGGGCTGGCCCAGGGCCTCCTCCAGCTGGCCGATGGACCGCTCCCCCGCTGCCAGAAGGTCCAAAATGCGCTTCTGCTCCGGCGGCAGGTCATGGCCCGCGTCCGCCAGGGCGCGCTCCGGCCGGGGCATGGGCGCGGGCTCCGGCATAAGCCGCGGCGCGGGCCCGGGCCGGCGGGAGCGTTTCGCTCTTCCCTTTGCCGGGGCGGGGCGGTAGCCGGTCCAGCGGCCCCGGTCCTCCAGCACCGCCGCGCCGTCCCACACAGGCAGAGCCCCTTGGTCCAGCAGCAGGCGGCTGCCCTCGTATTCCGGCGCGCCCTCCGGGCCGGGGTAGACGTACAGGCTCCGCCCCTGGTCCGCCGCGTGGCGGGCATACAGCATGGAGCCGCTCTTTTTGGCGGCCTGCACCAGCACCATGCCCTGGCACATGCCGGGAATCAGCCTGTTGCGCACCTGGAAGCTCCCCCGGCCCGGGTTCCGCTGGGAAAAGTACTCCGTCACCAGCGCGCCGTCCTGGTCCAGTATCCTCTTCCGCAGCCCGGCGTTCTGGGCCAGGTAGGGGCTGGAAAGGTCCACCGGCAGCACGCTCACCACCCGGCCCATGGCGCTCAGGGCCCCGGCAATGGCGCAGCCGTCCACGCCCACCGCGCCGCCGCTGACCACCACGGCGCCTCCCGCCGCCAGCTGGTAGCCCAGCTGCTTGGCCGCGTCCTCGCTGGCGGGCAGGGCGTCCCTGGCCCCCGCCACGCCGATGGCCGGCAGGCGGTTCAGGTCTGGAAGCCTGCCTTTGATATACAGTACCGCAGGAGGGTCAGAAATATTCCTCAAAGCCTCGGGATATTTCTCACACTCCGGCGTCAGCGCCTCCCAGCCCATGCCCGCGGCGTATTCCAGCCGGGACTGGGCCGCGGCCAGGGGAAAGCCCTCCAGGGCCACTGCCTGCTGCTCGCTCACATAGCCCAGGGCGTTCCAGCACACGGGCCCCGCCCGGTAAAAGCCCTCCGGCCCGCCGGGAAACTCCCGGTAGATCCGGTAGGGGATCGGGCTCCCCTCGCCAAAGGCGTGCTGCAGCCACACCCAGTACAGGTTCGGGTCAATCATGGCCGCGCCCCTCCCTTCCGGGCCATCTCCCATAGCAAAATGGTGGAGGCCGCCGCCGCGTTTAGGGACTCGGCCCGCCCGCCCATGGGGATGGTGATCCGGTCCGTGCAAAGACGCAGGGACTCCGGCGTCAGGCCGCCGCCCTCGTTGCCGATGCACACCGCGTGGCTTCCCCGGGTGAAGTCCAGCTGGTGGACCGGCAAGGCCTCCCGGTCCGGCACGGCCCCATGGCAGGCGTAGCCCAGCCGGGCCAGCATGTCGAAAAGCCGCGGGGCCGAGGGCTCCGCCGCCAGGCCCATGCGGAACACCGCCCCCATGGAGGCACGCAGGGCCTTGGGGGATAGGGGGTCGCAGCAGTCGCCCAGCAGGAAGACCTGGAAGCCGCCCAGGGCCTCGGCCGTGCGCAGGACCGCGCCCAAATTGCCCGGGTCCTGGACGTTCTCCAAAACCAGGCAGGGCCTCTTGGGTGCAAAGCCAACCAGCCCCTCGGCCAGAACCTCCTTCCGCCCGCACACGCAGAAGACGCCCTGGGGGCTCTTGGTGGAGGAGAGCAGCTGGGCCACCGGCGGGTCCACCACGAAGGCCTCCCCGCAGGCCCGCCAAACGGGCTCCAGATAGGCCCGGTACTTTTCCGCCGCCTCGTCCGTATAGAAACAGGCCTGTATTTCCGCGCCGGAAAGCGCCGCGTCCCGGCACAGGCGGGCCCCCTCGCACAAAAAGGCCCCCTGCTCCCGGCGCGCCCGGGCCGAGCCCGCCAGCGCCGCCGCCGCTTTTACCGCCGGGTTCCGGCGGCTGGTCAGCCGTGGATGCTCCAAAGCCTCCCCCTCCTTTCTGTAATATTACCTGGGAACTTAATGGTAGAAAATATTGCGCGGTCCAGGGGCTTACAACGGGGAGTGGCCAAAACGCGCGTTTTGACAAGAAGAAAGCTCCCTGAGTGCAACAGTAAAAGTTTCGTCATTCTCGACTGCCATCTCGGTCGGCGCTGGACAATCGCCACTGGCGATTAGCGCCCTTTTCAAAAGTTGTGGGGTCCTCAGGGGGCGACAATCGCCAGCTACTTGGCAAAGCCAAGTAGAGCGATTCTCCCGTCGCCGACCGAGCCGGTAGGCGAGACCCAACGTCCCGCAAGTTCATCAAAGATGAACTTGGCCGCCGGAGGCCTTATAATACTCAAAAAAACATTTCCACAAGAACTCTAATTAAGTTCAAAAGAGGCATCCTACCTCTTTTGAACCGCGTTAACGATACAACGGAAACGCCCAAGGCAAACTGCCTTGGGCCCGTTTTTGCTTGCTGTTCCAGCCCAAAAGGCTGGCGCGCGGGGCGCTTTGCCCCGCACCGTGTAAAGCGGCTTCCCTTTGCGGCAGACCCCTTTACAGCGCGGCCTTGGCCTTCTCCACCAGGGCGGTGAACGCCTGGGGGTCCGCAATGGCGATCTCGGAGAGCATCTTGCGGTTCAGGGTCACGCCGGCCTTCTTCAGGCCGTTCATAAAGGTGGAGTAGTTCACGCCGTTCATGTGGCATCCGGCGGAGATGCGGGTAATCCACAGGCGGCGGAAGTCCCGCTTGCGCTGCTTGCGGCCGATGTACGCATAGTTTCCGGACTTCATCACGGCCTGTTTGGCCATTTTAAAGTGGCGGCTCTTGGAGCCCCAATAGCCCTTTGCCAGCTTCAGTACCTTTTTTCTTCTCTTGCGCGTCATCATCGCGCCCTTTACTCTAGCCATATTGATCCATTCCTTTCCCGGCTCCCGCCGGCTTTCTGCGGTCCGGCCTCATCCGCCGGCCGCCCAGTAATCTTTTCTATATCCAATATGCGCCGCGGCGAAAACGCCTCTCGGCTCCCCGAGGGGGCGGGCCTTATTTATAGGGCAGCATCCGCTTGACGGCGGCGGTGTTGGTCTTGTCGGTCACGGTGGTGCCTCTGGCGTGGCGCTTGACCTTGGGGGTCTTGCCATGGCCGTTGAACAGATGGCTGGTAAACGCGTGGGCGCGGATCACTTTTCCGTTTTTCGAAAGCTTAAAGCGCTTTTTTGCGCCGCTATGTGTTTTGAGCTTCGGCATTTTTGTTTCCTCCTTGAAATGTTGTGCGTACTCCTTGCCCTCCGGCGCGGGGCCGGGGAGCTATTTGGCGGGCTTGGGCGCAAGGAACATAAGCATGGTCCTGCCCTCCAGCTTGGGCTGCCGCTCCACATTGGCTGTCTCGGCCATGGCCTCGGCAAAGCGGCGCATGATTTCCATGCCCAGCTCCGGGTGGCCCATTTCCCGGCCCCGGAAGCGGATGGAAGCCTTCACCTTGTTGCCCTCGGCAATGAACCGGGCGGCGTGGTTCTTCTTGGTCTCGAAATCGTGGGTGTCGATGTTCAAGGAAAGCCGGACCTCCTTGACCTCCACCACCCTTTGGTTTTTCCGCTGCTCCTTCTCCCGTTTCGACTGCTCGAAGCGGTACTTGCCGTAGTCGATGATCTTGCACACGGGAGGGGCGGCCTGGGGGGCGATCTTTACCAGATCCAGGTTCTTCTGCTCGGCCAATTCCAGGGCCTTTTTCCCCGGCATCACGCCCAGCTGCGAGCCGTCGGAATCGATGACCCGAACTTCCTTGTCGCGGATCTGCTCGTTGATCTGTAGCTCCTTGCTGCTAATGGTTCAGCACCTCCATCAAACGGTATCCTCAAAAACTTGCGAAAAAAAGCGGGCGGAAAACCTCCGCCCGCAGTTCAATCGCGCCAAAACGGACCCGTTCCGGGCCCATTGGGACTATTGACCTGTGGCGGCCCGGCCGCACGGGTGGGGGCCGGCTTCACCGAAGCCCCGCTTTGTTTTCCATGCCATTATACGCTTTCCCACAGGCTTTGTCAAGAAAAATTTTGGGCGGGGTCCTCAAAATCCTGCCGCTAAATGCCCAGCACGTCCCGCAGGTAGATGCGGGAGACCTCCGCCGAGTGGAAGTTGCACACCTCGGGCCGGTCCAGCTCCACGCAGAGCACCCCGTCGTAGCCCGCCTCTTCCAAAGCGGCCTTTACGGCGGGGAAGTCCACCGTGCCGTGGCCCAAGGCCCGGAAGGTGGCCATCTTGTCCCGGCCCTGGGCTTTGGAGAGGGCGTAGGTATCTACGTCCTTCAGGTGCATGTAGGCGATGCGGCTCCCATACTGCCGGACCAGCGCAGCCGGGTCCATGCCCGCCAGGGTGGTGTGGGCGGTGTCCAGGCAGAAGGAGACGAACTCCGGCTTGGTGTGGGCGGCAAAGTAGTCGATATCGCTCTGGCTGAACACGCAGGTGCCATAGTGGGGGTGGAAGCACACGGTGACGCCCTTCTCCTTGGCGTATTCGCCCAGCCGGTTGGCGATCTCGCAGATTTTGTCCAGCATCTCCGGGTCCGTGGGCCGCTCATAGGGCTCCCCGTCAAAGCCGCCGTGCTGGCAGTTGTACCATTTGCCGCCAATTTCGGCAAGGAAGTCCACCTGCTCCCTGGCAATGCGCAGGGACTCCTCCACGTCCAGGGTAAAGTGGCCGTAAAGGTTCACCAGCTCCACGCCGCAGTCCGCCGCCAGCTTTTTCAGCTCGCTGGGGTCGTCCTTATAGTAGTCCCGGATAAAGGCGAAGTTTTCCACCGTGTCGTAGCCCAAGAACTTGCACTCCTTAAAGCTCTGCTCCAGCTGCCTTTTTGCGGTCTCCGCGTCTCCGTGAATCCAGGTCCATCCTGTGTATGCTGCTTTCATATTTCTTATCTTCCTTTCAAATTATGTTTTATGCTAATCTTCTTGCAATGATTCTCTCATAGGCGTGCTCGTGATGGATCCCGCCAGGGTGCGTGTCCGTGAATACGCCCTCCGCGTGGTGGACGATCTCCCAGCCCGCGTATTTCTCCGGCAGCTCCCCCACATAAAACAGGCTGTGGGTATAAGGCGCGTTATCCGGAGTGGCGGGCTTTCGGTTGGTAAAAATCCCGATTACATTGTAGCCCCCAGGCTTGGTGTGCCTCTGCATTTTTTGAATAAACGCGTCCCGCACAGCTTTACGGGGGAGGTGCAGCACCCTGTGGGAGAGGATAACGTCATAGTCCTTCTGAAAGGCGAATTCCCCCAAGTCCTGCTGGAAGAAGGCGGCCTCTACCCCCTGCTCCCGGGCGATTTCCCGGGCCTTGGCGACGCCGTTTTCCGAAAGGTCAAAGGCCTCCACTTTGTGGCCCTCTCCCGCCAAGAAGATGGAATTGCGGCCCTCCCCGCAGCCAACGTCCAGCACCAAGGAATGGGGCGGGAAGATGCCGTAAAACTCCTTCACGTCCACAGTGGGGCCTTTCGAGAACGTGGAAACGCTTTTGTCCCCATAGGTCTGTTCCCAGAACGGTTTGTTTTCCATGCTTGTTCCCTTTTCAAAATAAATATTGGGCTATAGCGTTAAAGCCGGAGAACAAGCGGCGCAAAAGTAGGCCCCCGGCGTTCTGCGCTAATCCAAAACGCCGTGCATGGGGTTGTTCTCCATGGGCGCGGTGCGGGCGTACTTTGTCTGCATGGGCACATAGGCCTTGCTCTCGCAGGACTTGCTGAAGGCCGTCATGATCTCCAGCACGTGGCGCTGCTGCTGGTAGTTGGCCCGGTGGTCCCGGCCGGTGCGCAGGGCCTTGCACATGTCCGCCAGCCCCAGGCCCCGGCTGTTCTCCGGGTAGTCGTAGAGCAGGGGCATCTCCTTCCAGCCCTGGTAGAAGTCCGGCACACCGTGGCGGGCAAGGCCCGGGTCGGTCTTGGGGGCCGCCGCAAAGTCCTCGGGCCGCAGCAGCAGCACCGGCCCGCCGAAGGTGTTGGGGTCGGGCACCATCATGCTGCCTTTGGTGCCGTACACCTCGAACCGGGACTGGGCGGTATAATGTACATCAAAGGTGGTGAACACTTGGGCGATGGCCCCGCTGGCAAACTCAATGTTGCCGGAAAGCCAGGTGTCCACGTCCACGTCAATGATCTCCCCCCGGTGGGGCTCCGAAGTAATCAGCCGCTGGGGGAAGGACCGCTTGGTCATGCCCATCAGCCCCTTGGCCTCGCCCAAAAGCTGCACCAGAGCGGTGATGTAGTAGGGCCCCATGTCCAGCATGGGCCCGCCGCCCCGCTTATAGTAGAATTCCGGGTCCGGGTGCCAGGTTTCGTGCCCGTGGCACACCATGGCGCAGCTGGCCCCCACCACGTCCCCGATCATGCCGCTGTCAATCAAGTGCCGGGCCGTCTGGATGCCCGCGCCCATAAAGGTGTCCGGCGCGCCGCCGATCTGCAGGCCCTTCCCCTCCGCCAGGGCGATGAGCTCATTGGCCTCGTCCATGTCCACGCCCAGGGGCTTTTCGCTGTACACATGCTTGCCGTGGAGCAAGGCCTGCTTGGTCACCTCGAAGTGCTCATAGGGCCGGGTCAGGTTCAAAACGACCTCCACCTCCGGGTCGTTGAAGGCCTCGTACATGTCCTGGTAGATTTTCGGCTCCCGAACCTGCGCGCCCTGTTCGACGGCCTCCTTCACATAGGCCGCGCCCTTCTGGGCCCGCTCGGGGATCAGGTCGCACACGCCCACCAGCTCTGCCTCCCGGAAGGTGTGGGTGATGTTCTGTAGGTAAATGCCGCTGATGGCTCCCACGCCGATCATCGCCACTTTTACTGGACTGTGGTCCATAGTGATCATCCTTTCTATTAATTACTCAAATGTTTAGTAGTAGGAATATACGCGGTCAAGGGGCGTTAGGCCCCTTGCGGGTTCTTAGGGCAGAGCCCTAAGCCGCCGGCGGCGACCTTGACCTTTGAAGGCGGCGCAGTAAAAAACGATAGAGCACACCGCCTGAGCACCACCCCAGGCATCTATAGCGCCCCCATGCTGCGCCGCCGCCCTTGGTAACGCCTTAGAGCGAAGCGAATAACAGTGGCCGGTTTCCTGCGGCTGCCTTTTGTGGGATGAGCCGCCTGTTACGCAAGGAAGTTAGCCGCATCGAACAGCCCGCTGTTTGGCGCTTCGCTTAAATGCGCTTTCTAAGGGCGGCGGCGCAGCTGGGCAGCGCTAAGTTGAGCTTTTGGGTGATGATTTAGCTTGTCAGGCTTAGCTTTTTTAGTGCGCCGCCTTTTAAGGGCAAGGTCGCGAGACGCCGTCTCGCGCTCTGCCACTTTTGAAAAAGTGGACAAAACTTTTACTGTTGCGCTCAGGAAGTTTTCGCTTTTATCGATGTAAGGCCTATCAACTTGCCAGCTTCCCCATCTAATTAAGTCGATGTAAAGGCATTTTACTTTCCCGCCACCCCCAAGGTCCCGGCAATGCCCGCCACAAGCTCCACCGATCCCACATTGTAGCCCGCGCAGGCGTAAAGTCCACCCCCTTGCCGGTCTGCCAGAACCGCCAGGGGCAGGACCCCCGGCTCCAAATAGAACCGCCGGGCCACGGCCTCCGGAAGCTCCCCGGCGCAGCGCCACAGGCCGGGGCCGGAGCCAATAGAAACGGTCTGGCACCCTACGGCCGCCAGCTTGGCGGAGGCGGCCTCCACCTCGCCCAAAAGGTGCTCCGTGGGCTCCGAGCCTGGGTCCAGCCAGCAAAGCAGCGTATAGGGGGAGCGCCCCAGCAGTTCCGCCAGGGAGGCCTCTTCCCCGTCCCGCTCCAGAGCCGCCTGGGGCAGGGCCAGCCGGTGGACCAACTCCTCCGCCTGGGCGGTGCGGAACTCCGCCTCCAGCTCCAGCCGCTGGCCGGGCGCCAGGCAAAAGTCCCGGACATGGGCCAGCTGGTTTCCGTTGGGCAGGCGGGTGGAGCAGATCAGCCGGTACGCGCCCGGGGGCAGAGGCACGGCCCGTCCGGGCCGGGGGGCGGGCAGGGGCTTCCACCCCTCCTCCCCCAGGGCCATGAGGCCCAGCTTCCGCCCGCCGCCCGGTTCGCCGGAAACCGCCAGCCAGACATGCTCCCGGCCGTCCGCCAAGCGGAACGCGCCGTCCCGCCAATATTCGGGCCAGCCTCCCCCGCCCGGCCGGGCCGGAACCCCCGCCCCGCGGCACAAGGCGCAGTACAGCGCCGCCAACCCTTGGGCATTGGCCGCTTGCAGGGCCCAGGCTCCCGCCGGGGTTTGGGGTAAATCCTGAAAGCTCCTGTCCAACCTTTCCATATGTGCTTGCAGCCACGGCCACAGGTCCTCCGGGGCCAGGTCCGGCGCTCCGGCCAGAAGGGCCCGCCAGGGGGCCAGAGGCTCCGTGCCGAACCGGGGCGAAAGCAGCGCCTCCCGGTACACGTTCTCTGGCCAAGCGCCGGAAAACAGGACCTTTTGGCTGTCCGCCAGCACCGCCGGGTCCACGCCCTGGGCCCGGTCCTTTTCCGTCAATGTGCCCAGTAGGTCCGCCCACTCCGTTCCCGGTTCCTCCTTTACCAGAGACCCCCGGGCTTCCCGGCGGGCCCGGGCTTCTTCCAGGGCCCGCTTCTTGGCCTCCCGCTCCGCCTGAGTGAGCGCCGGGGCCGTGATCCCCCGGTCCGGCGGGGCGAAAAAGTCAAAGGCGCCCTCGCCCACCCGGCTTTCGCTCAGGGTCAGGTCCACCTGGTCCTGTTGGCCGGTGTGGACCAGCGCCTCGGCGGTCCGCCCATGAAGCTGGGCCAGCACCCACACGCTGCCTTGGCCCAGGTTCAGGGCGGCGCGTCCGGCCCCGTCCGCCACCCGTTGGGCAATGGGCCATAGGGCCCCCTCGTTGAGCACGTAGAAGCCCACCCGGGCCCCCGCCGCCGGGCCTCCCGGGCCCAGGACCCGCGCCTGGAACGGCTTTACCGGGGCATACCGGCCGGTGACGCTCTCATAAGCCACCCCCTCCCGGATATCCAGGTCCAGGGGGTCCGTTTCGGGAAAGAGCCAGCGCCCGTCCGCGTCCCCGGTAAAAACCCGGGTATGGACCAGCATGGCCCGCCCCGCCGCCGGGGGGAACCAGCCCATATCCAGCCGGGGCTCGGGCTCGCAGGCCCCCAAAAAGCGCCAGCGCTCCCCGTCCCAGGCCTCCACCCAGGCGTGGTTGTCGTCGCAGTGGGACCACCGGGGGGCATAGACCTGCCGGGCGGCAATGCCCACGCTGCGCAGGGCGTTCACGGCAAAGAGGGACTCCTCCCCGCAGCGCCCCCAGCCGCAGCGGTACACCGCCAGGGCGGAGGCGGTCCGCTCGTCCGTGGAGCGGTAGGTTACGTTCTCCGCGCACCAGCGGTTTACCTCCAAAATGGCCTGGGGCAGGGCCAGCCCCGCCACCCGGGGCTCCAGCTCCTGCCGGAACAGCCCCCGGCAGCCGCTCAGTTCCTCGTTGTTCACCCGGGGGCAGAGCACGTCCTTCCAGAACACCCGCTCGGGCAGGGCCCGGCACCAGGGAAAATCCTCCCGCGCGGTCAGCCCGTCCCGCAGGACGGAGAGGACCAGCTCCGGCGGGTAATCCCCCAGGTCCGTGGCGGGCAGCGTGGCCCCCGCAGCTTGAAAAGCGGCCCGCTCCGCCCCTTCCAGCGTGTCCAGGACCTCCGGCCAGGCCGGAACCCTCTCCCATAGCCATCCCCGGGCCTGCCAGCCCGCCAGGGCCCAGCGTTCAAACTCCCTAGAAAACATGATCACTCATCCTTCAAGGTTACTTTCAGCACGGTGTCCACCGGGTCCGGCAGCACCGGGTCCGGGCCCAGGTCCGCGAAGACCACGTCCGGGTAGTTGTCGTAAATCCAGTTTTTGGCAATGCGGATCTCCGCCCCGGTTTCCAGCCAGCGCACCGACTCCACCTGCTCCCGGCGCAGGCCCTGCAAGGGCATACAGCCGATGGTATTCTCGAACAGATGGTAATACAAGGTGTTGCCCTTGCGGGTGATGCGCCCGCTGTCCGGCTTGGGCATTTCCGGCTTGCCGCAGCCATAGATGCTCTCGCCGTTCTTCTTCATCCACCAGCCGATCTCCGCCAGAATCTCCAGGGACTCCTCCGGGATATTGCCCCGGGCGTCCGGGCCCACGTTCAGCAGCAGGTTGCCGCCCTTGGAGACGCATTCTACCAGCTTTTTGATGAGCATGGAGGCGGGCTTGAAGAAATGGTCGTTCTGGCAGTAGCCCCAGTTGTTGTTCATGGTGACGCAGGCCTCCCACACCAGCTCCCGGCCCTGCTTGTCCTGCAGGCCGTTGGGCGGGATGATCTGCTCCGGGCTGACGAAGTCCCCGTGGTAGGGCTTGGGGTCCCCTTCGGCCAAAGAGCCGAAGCCCTCGCCGCTGACCTCCAGCCGGTTGTCCAAAATAATGCCCGGCTGCAGCTCCCGCACCATGGTGGCCATCTCCGTGCCCCGCCATTTTTCGCCCCGCATGGCGTCCTCGCCCTCGCCGTAGGAGAAGTCGAACCACATGATGTCCAGCTTGCCATAGTTGGTGCACAGCTCCCGTACTTGGCCGTGGAGGTAGTCTAAGTACCGGTCAAAATCCCGGTTCTCGTTGGAGCAGGCCGGGTTGCTGCGCATGGGGTGGTACATGTCCCCATAGTGGGGGTAGTCCGGGTGGTGCCAGTCCAGCAGGGAGAAGTAGAGGCCCACCTTCAGGCCCTCGGCCCGGAAAGCGTCCAGGAACTCCCGCACGATGTCCCGGCCAAAGGGGGTGTTGGTAGATTTATAGTCCGTCAGCGCGCTGTCAAAGAGGCAGAAGCCGTCGTGGTGCTTGGCCGTCAGCACCGCGTACCGCATGCCCGCCGCTTTGGCGGCCTTGGCCCAGGCCTTGGGGTCGAAGTCCACCGGGTTGAACTCCCGGAAGAAGGGCAGATAGTCCTCCTCAGGCATCTGCTCGGGGCTGCGCACCCACTCGCCCCGGGCCGGGATGGAATAGATGCCCCAGTGGATGAACAGGCCGAACCGGGCCTCTTGGTACCATTCCATGCGCTCTTCGTACTCTTCACGGTTGAATTGATACATGATTTTGCTCCTTTTTATGATTCTGTTTCGTACACATACACGCTTTCGCCCTCATCGGTCTCCCCGGCGCTGCGAAAGCCGAACTTCTCGTACAGATGGACCGCCCGGGCGTTTTTCTTTTCCAGGGTGACGTACACCTTCCGGCTGCCATACTGCCGGCTGATTTGCTCCACGATCAGTGGCAAAGCCCTCTGCCCATACCCCTTGCCCTGCCAGTCGGCGTCAATGGTGTACCGGCACAGCAGGGGGCGGTCCTCCTTCCATAGGCCGTAGAACACAAAGCCCACCGCCGTCTCGCCGTCATAAATGATCCGGCAGTCCCAGTTTTCCTCATAGACCGCCTGGAGCATGGAAAAGGCCGTGCTGGTGACCCACTCCTCATCCAAGGGGTTCCGGTGGTCCGGGTCCGTGGTGAGGAAGACCCCGTCCCGCCAGTTTTGCGCCGTGACCGGCTCTAAGTGAAGCATAGCTTATCACTCCTTATTCTCTTAGTATATTTATGGCCTCCGGCGGCTTAAGGCTCTGCCTTAAGAATCCGCCAGGTGCCGCGACTTCGCGGAGCGAACGTCGACGCACCTGGACCGCGTATTTTGCTTACTGTTAACTGTCAGGAACCGTTCGCTGGTTGTGAATACAGGCTCTTAATGGCGTTGGCTTCGCCAAGCTCAAGCCTCCGCCAGCAGGCACACCGCGCTGGCGGCAATGCCCTCGCCCCGGCCGGTGAAGCCCAGGCCCTCCTCGGTGGTGGCCTTTACGCTCACCCGGCCCACTTCCAGCCCGCAGGCCGCGGCCAGCCGCTCCCGCATCGCCGGGATGTGGGGGGCCAGCTTGGGCTTTTGGGCAATGAGGGTGGCGTCGATGTTGCCGATCTCATACCCCTGCCCCCGCACCAGCCCGCAGACCGTGGAGAGCAGCCCCAGGCTGTCCGCCCCGGCATAGCGGGGGTCGCTGTCCGGGAAGAGCTGGCCGATGTCCCCCAGCGCCGCCGCGCCCAAAAGGCTGTCCGCTATGGCGTGGGCCAGCACGTCCGCGTCCGAGTGGCCCAAAAGCCCCCGTTCATAGGGGATTTTCACCCCTCCCAAAATCAGGTCCCGGCCCTCTGCCAGCCGGTGTACGTCGTACCCAGAGCCCACGCGCATGGCTCCGCTCCTTTCCCCCACCATAGCCCGGGCCAGCAGCAGGTCCTCCGGGGTGGTGAGCTTGAAATTGTGATACCCGCTTTTGGTCAGCCGCACCCGGCCCCCCGCCGCCTCCACCAGCTGGCAGTCGTCCGTGTAGCGGCGGCCCTGGGCCCTGGCCCGCTCCAGGCCGTAAAGGTACAGCTCCCGGCGGAAAGCCTGGGGCGTCTGCACCGCCCACAGCCGGTCCCGGTCCGGGGTGCCCTCCACAAAGCCGTCCGGCCCGGCCAGCTTGCAGGTGTCCTTGCTGGGCACCGCCGCCGTGGCCGCGCCGTACTCCAACGCGTCCCGGCACACAGCCTCCACGGTGGCAGGGTCCACCAGGGGCCGGGCCCCGTCGTGGATGAGCACATAGCCGCACTCGTCCCCCAGGGCCTGGACCCCGTTCCATACGGAATCCTGGCGGTCCCGCCCGGCCAGGGCAAAGCGGATGGTCCGCCCCCCCAGGGGTCCGGCCTCCCGCACCAGGCGGGCCAGCTCGTCCATCTCCCGCTCCCGGCACACCAGGCAGAGCGTTTTCACATGCCCGCAGGCACACAGGACGCGCAGGGGCCGCAGCAGGGCGGGCTGCCCCCCCAGTGGGGCCAAGACCTTGGAGCGCCCCCCTCCCATGCGGGTGGAGTCCCCGCCCGCCAGAAGGACCGCGCCAAACCGGTCATTCATGGAGAAAGCCCCCTTGCTTTCATAAAGAATCAGGCCGGGCATACAAGGGGGGGAAGCCCCCGCCCTGCCCCTAGAGTCCGTTTTAAAACAGACTCTAGGCCTGTTGGCTCCATCATACCACAACCGGGCTCAGAAAGCTATCCCTGTTTGCCCAAATTTGTCAATTCTTTTTGCGTTTTCCTTGGGCCCCGCTCCAAAAACAAAGAGCGCGGAGGAAAAAATCCTCCCCGCTCCCTTCCCGCGCCTGCGCGGCGCTTATTTTTCAAAGGCCAGCATCTTGGTCTCCCCGCCCTGGGACTTCCACACGGATACAATATCCAGGTTTTCGTCCAGCACCACCAGGTCGGCGGCTTTGCCCGGGGCGATGCTGCCGATCTCCCCGTCCAGCCCAATGGCCCTGGCGGGAACCAGGCTGGCGGCCTTCGCCGCCTGCTCAAAGGGCACGCCCCAGCTTACCAGGTTCTTGACCTCCTGGTGCAGGTTGCTCACAGACCCGGCAATGGTGCCGTCCGCCAAAGTCGCCTTGC
The DNA here is from genome assembly GCA_948471095.1 of uncultured Oscillospiraceae bacterium. Classification (GTDB taxonomy): domain Bacteria; phylum Bacillota; class Clostridia; order Oscillospirales; family Acutalibacteraceae; genus Acutalibacter. The sequence goes on along the minus strand of CAOKRG010000011.1, from coordinate 22,278 downwards.
CGCCGGACACGGTGACCATCTGCCCTCCCAGGTCAAAGGCCGCGCCCTCGGGCATGCCGTTGGCCCGCATGGAGTCGCTGACGATCAGTGCCCGGTCGCCCAGCGCCTGGAAGGCGGTTCTCAGCACCGCCGGGTGGATGTGCTGCCCATCGCAGATCAACTCGGCCCGAACCCGCCCGTCGTCGAACACGGCGCCAACCACGCCGGGGTCCCGGTGGTGCAGGCCGTTCATGGCGTTGAACAGATGGGTGGCGTGGGTCACGCCCCAGTCAAAGGCCTCCTTGGCCTGGTCATAGTTGGCGGTGGTGTGGGCAATGGACACGGTGCACAGCTCCCTGGCCTTTTTCACAAACTCCTCGCCGCCGGGCTGCTCTGGGGCAATATCCACCAGCTTCACCAAACCGCCGCTCAGGTCGAACAGCTCCCGGAACAGGGGGAAATTGGGCGCGACGATGTCCTCCTCCTTTTGCGCGCCTTTGCGCTCCTTGGAGATGAAGGGCCCCTCCATGTTCACGCCCACAACCTTCGCCCCGCCCTCCAAGGGCGCGTCGTGAAAGCCCTTTGCCGCCAGCAGGGCCCTCTCGATGACCTCCCGGCCCGTGGTCATGGTGGTGGGACAGAAGGAGGTCACGCCGTGGGACAGCAAAAAGCGGGCCATGGCGTGCAGGGCCTCGGGGGTGCCGTCGCAGGTATCCGCCCCGTCGCAGCCGTGAATGTGCACGTCCACAAAGCCGGGGACAATGGTATAGCCCTGGCAGTCCACGGCCATGTCCTCCTCTTTGCGGGGCAGGGCGGGGCCGGTCTGGACGATTTTGCCCCCCTCCACCTGAATGTCCCCTTGGGCCAGGCGGAAGTCCTTGTCCAAATATTTGGCGTTGATCAGATACATATTTTTACTTCCCTTCTATGCGTTTTCTCAGAGCAGTATCGTGTTCAATATGACAAGAAGCGTGACCCCCGGCACACCCAGCACGCCGGACGCCGCCAAGCTGAGCCGGTTTAGGGGGATGAGCACCCCGGTGTAGGGGGCGGTCAGGTTCACCAGCGCCAGGGCCAAAAACCCCAGCACGGCGGAAAGCAGAAAGCTCTTCATGGGGAGGATTCCTTTCGGATCAGGTTTATTAATTGCCTACCCCAATCTTATGCCCGTCCCCAAGGGCTTAGAAGCTGTATTCATAAATTGCTGTACCAGTAGATAAGGGGGAACGTCTGGGTCGGGACTTATGACGTTGGCTTCGCCAAGTCGTCCCGAAGGGGGTGAGCGTCTGCCGGGTACTTGGCTTGCCAAGTACAGCAGACCAAGCTGCGAACCGACCGAGTCGGCAGGCGAGACCCCTAACGGCCCCTTTTTGCAATGTTTGGCCTCCGGCGGCTTAGGGGCTTATGACATTGACTTCGCCAAGTCCCCCTAAGAACCCTACCAGGTGCCAACTTCACGGAGCGAATGTTGTAAGCTCCTGGACCGCGTAATTTTTCCTACCATTTGACTCTGAAGTAATATAAAAGTTTTGTCCACTTTTTCAAAAGTGGTAGGGATGTGGGGGCGAAGCCCCCACGGCCTTATCCCTCCACTGGCATGAAATCAATGCGGCCGGTGGCTACGTCGGCCGCGGCCACGATGATGGGCAGCTCCTGGCCCATCATCAGCACCCGGCCGCTGCGCAGGTCCCGGTGCATGATCTCCCCATCGTACTCAAAGTCGCAGTCCTCAAAATCCTGCAAGCTCACAAAGCCCTCGGCGTTGTTCGAAAGCTTTACGAAAACCCCCTTGGGCGTCACCCCGTTGATGACCCCCACATGGTGCTCCCCCAGATGCTGCCGCATATACTCGGCGGTGTAGCAGTCCTCCGCGTCCCGCTCGCCGGTAACGGCCCGCACCTCCGTTTTGGAGGACTCCGCCGCCGACTCCTCGGCAAAGGTCCGGTAGCGCCTGCCGATGGCCTCCGGGTCCACGCCCTTTACCAGGTCGCTGAGAATGCGGTGGATGGAGGTGTCCGGATACCGGCGGATGGGCGAGGTAAAGTGGCTGTACTCCGCCAAGGCTAGGCCGAAGTGGCCCAGCTCCCGGTGGTCGTACCGGGCCTTGTCCATGGTGCGCAGAATGCGCTGGTTCACCACCGATTCCTTTCCCGTGCCCTTTACCCGGTCCAGCACGGCGGCGAAGTCCTTGGCCTGGGGATTGCCCTTCGTCAGCTCCTTGCAGGACACGCCCAGGCGCTCCAGCAGGCCGCACAGCTCCACCACCCTGTCCGGGGAGGGGTGCTCGTGCACCCGGTAGAGGAAGGGGATCCGCGCGTCCAGCGAGGCCTTGGCCGCCGCGCAGTTGGCCGCCACCATCAGCTGCTCAATCATCTCCTCCGAGGCCCCCTGGGTCCGGGGCAGAATGTCCACGCAGACGCCGTCCTCGTCCAGCACAAACTTGATCTCGTCGCTGGTCAGGTCCATCTGGCCCCGGCCCTTGCCGTTGGCGGCCAGAATGTCCGCCAGCTCCTTGGCCGTGCGCAGGCTCTCCATCACCGGGGCGTACTTGTCCATAAGTTCCTGGCCGGCCGTGCCCGCGAGGATCGCGTTGACCTCGCTGTAAACGCCCCGCACCTTGGAGTCGATCACCGTCTTCTCAAAGCGGTAGCCGGTCATGTTGCCCTGCTGGTCAAAGTCCATCAGGGCGGAGAAGGTCAGCTTCTCCGTGCCCGCGTTCAAGGAGCAGACCCCGTTGGACAGGGCCTCGGGCAGCATGGGGATCACCCGGTCCGCGAAATAGACCGAGGTGCCCCGCCGGAAGGCCTCCAGGTCCATGGGGGTCCCGGCCTTTACATAGTGGGACACGTCCGCAATGTGCACCCCCAGGGTGTAGCCGTCCACGGTTTTGTGGGCGGAGACCGCGTCGTCCAGGTCCTTGGCGTCCGCGCTGTCAATGGTGAAGATGGGCTCGTCCCGCAGGTCCAGGCGGCTCTGGATATCCGCCTCCGTCACGGTCATACGGCTGATCTCCTCGGCCTGGGCCAGCACCTCCGGCGGGAACTCTGTGGGGATGCCGCAGCGCTCAATGATGGCATCCGCGCAGACCCGGGCCCGGTCTCCGCAGCCAAAGACCATCTTCACCGCCGCCTGCCGCCAGTCGCCGCGGCCGTCCTGCCGGGGCTCGATGAGCGCCTTGTCCCGGTCCTTGGCACCCCCCAGCAGGGACTGGGGCACCTCCAAATCGTAGCGGATGGGCCCGTCCGGGGTGACGCGGGCCCCGTGCTCGTCTATGTGCACCGTGCCGGTGATCTTATTTTCTCCCCGCTGCACAATACGCTTCACCCGGCCGCTGGGGCCCCGGTCCCGCTTTTGCAGGCCGCAGAGGATCACCGTGTCCCCCACGAAGGCCCCGTTCAGGTCCCGGCCGGGGATGAAGATGTCCTCTCCCATTTTGGTGGGCTTGGCAAAGCCGAAGCGCTCGGAAATGGACACCAAGGTGGCCTCGATCTCTTTTACCGGCGGGGCCAGCTTGACCCAGTGGTCCTTGTCCACCAGCACCTCTCCGGCCTCCTCCAGGTGGTGGAGCGCCCCATAAAAGGCGTCCTTGTCCCGTATGCCGGACTCCCGCTGCAGGGACCGGGAGGGCACGCCCTCGCCGCCGCAGCGCTTTAAAGCGGCCACAATGAATTTTTCCTCCAGGCTAAGGGCCGCGCTGGTGGGAGAGTAGCTCTCCGCACTGGAAGGCCCGGAAAACTCCCTGGGCCCAGCGTTCCTTCTGGGCGGTCTCGAATTTCTCTTCATATAATCTTCATCCTTTCTTCGGTCGCCTCCGGCGGCTTAAGAAACTTTCTGTAGAAAGTTTCTTAAGAATTTTCAAAGACTTTTACACGTTTTACGGGGGTGGGAGGCGTTGGCTTAGCGCTCGGTTTGGGGCTTGCGGTTCTCCCTCAGGCCGAGGCGGGCTTGCGGTAGCCTGTCCCCTGCGCGTTATCCGTGCTTGCTCCTCCCACACCTCCCGCGACTGGAAGGAGCGCCCCGCGGATTGGGTCCAGCGTCACGCTGGCCTCCGGCGGCTTAAGAAACTTTCTGAGAGAAAGTTTCTTAAGAATTTTCAAAGACTTTTACACGTTTTATGGGGGTGGGAGGCGTTGGCTTAGCGCTCGGTTTGGGGCTTGCGGTTCTCCCTCAGGCCGAGGCGGGCTTGCGGTAGCCTGTCCCCTGCGCGTTATCCGTGCTTGCTCCTCCCACACCTCCCGCGACTGGAAGGAGCGCCCCGCGGATTGGGTCCAGCGTCACGCTGGTTTGCGGGCGGCTTCGCTAGATAATCCCCCAACGTCAGCACGCGCGTGTGCCCACCGCTAGGTGGTGGACCAGGTCCTTGAAGTGCCTGCCGCGGGCTTCGAAATTGGGGTATAGGTCAAAGGAGGCGGAGGCGGGGGACAGGGATACCAGGTCCCCGGGCTGGGCGGCTTTCCGGGCCAGGGCCACGGCCTCCTCCATGTCCTTGGCGTGGAGGATGACCGGCGCGCCCTCCCGGTAATTTTCCGCGGCCCGTACCGCCGCCTCGATCTTCGGGCCGGTGTCGCCCATCAAGATCAGCGCCTTGGCCTTGCCGCAGATGGCGGGCCCCAGGGGCTCGTAGGGGATGTGCTTGTCATAGCCCCCGCACAAAAGCACCAGGTTCTTTTCACAGCAGGCCAGGGTGCCGGAAATGGTCCGGCTGGGGGAGCTGGCAATGGAGTCGTTGTAATATTTTACCCCATCCAGCTCCCGCACAAACTCCATCCGGTGCTCCACACCTCCAAATTCTTCCGCCACCTCGATCATGCGCGCCGGGTCCACGTCCCCCCAGGCGGCGGCTATGGCGGCCATATAGTTCTCCACATTGTGCCAGCCGGGCAGCTTGATTCTGGAGACGGGCAACAGCGGCTCCCCGTTCACCAAAATGCTCTCCCCATCGCAGAAAACGCCCCGCCGGGGCCGCTCCTTCCGGCTGAAGCCCCACAGGTCCCCCCGCGCCTGGGGCGCGAAGCCGGCGGTAATCTCGTTGTCAAAATTCAAAACGGTGCGGGAAAAGGCGTTCTGGTGCACAAAAATATTCTTTTTCGCGTCCACATATTCTGCCATGTCCTTATGCCAGTCCAGGTGGTTGGGGGCCAGATTGGTCACCACGGCCACGTCCGGGCTCTGGCGCATGGAGATCAGCTGGAAGCTGGAAAGCTCCGCCACGGCCGCGTCCTCCGGGCCGATGGTCCCAATTTCCGGCAAAAGGGGCCTGCCGATGTTCCCGCCCAGGTGGACGGTCTTCCCCTGGGCCTCCAAAAAACGGGCCAGGATGCTGGTGGTGGTGGTCTTCCCGTCGCTGCCGGTCACGGCGTAGATCTTGCAGGGGCACAGCTGAAAAAAGACCTCCATCTCGCTGGTCACCACGCTGCCGCGCTCCCGGGCCTGTGCCAGCTGGGGCAGGTGAAATTTCATGCCCGGCGTGCGGAAGACCACATCCTCGGTCAGATTTTCCAAATAGTCCTCTCCCAGCACCAGCTCCACGCCCAGGGCCCGAAGCTTCTCCCCGTCCTGGCCCAGCTGGGAAAACTCCCGCCTGTCCCGGGCCGAGACGATGGCCCCGCAGCGCAAAAACAGCTCCGCCAGGGGCATGTGGGTGCGGCCTATGCCGCACAGGGCCACGCGCCTGCCTTTCAGGCTCTTATAAAACCGCTCCTTCTCCAATGTCCTCACTCCTTCTCGCCGCTGTATGTACTGTATAGGTGATAGTATACCCCGCCTTTTGCCATCAGCTCCTGGTGGGTGCCCTTTTCTTCGATGCCCTTTTCCGTCAGCACCAAAATCACCGCGGCGTTCTGAATGGTGGTAAGCCGGTGGGCGATGGTGAAAGTGGTGCGGCCCTTGCTGAGCTTCTCCAGCGACTCCTGCACGATCTTCTCGCTCTCGTTGTCCAGGGCGCTGGTGGCCTCGTCCAGAATCATGATGGGCGGGTTTTTGAGGAAGGCCCGGGCAATGCTGACCCGCTGCTTCTGCCCGCCGGAGAGCTTCACGCCCCGCTCGCCCACATAGGTATCATAGCCATTGCTCAGGTCCATTATAAATTCATGGGCCCCCGCCTGCTTGGCGGCCTCTATCACGTCCTCCCGGCTGGCTCCGGGCCGGCCGTACTGGATGTTCTCAAACACCGTGCCGGAGAACAGGTACACGTCCTGCTGCACAAAGCCGATCTGCTCCCGCAGGGATTTCAAGGTCACGTTTTTAATGTCCTGGCCGTCAATGAGGACGCGGCCCTCGGTCACATCGTAAAACCGGGGGATCAGGTTGCACAGGGTGGTCTTGCCGCTGCCCGAGGGCCCCACCAGTGCCACGTTCTGGCCGGGCTTCACGTCCAGGTTGATCTCCGAGAGCACCTGCTTCCCGTCGTCGGCGTAGGAGAAGCCCACATGCTCAAAGTGCACGCCTCCGGCCGTGATCTTCAAGGGCCGGGCCCCGGGCCCGTCAAAGATGTCCACGTCCGCGTCCATAATCTGGAAGAACCGCTCGATGCCCGTCATGCCCTGCTGGAACTGCTCGGCGAACTGCACCAGCTGGCGCACGGAGGCGATCAGGGTGCCCACATAGAGCATGTAGGCAACCAGGTCCGCGGGCCGCACGCTGCCGTTCATCAAAAAGAGCGCGCCCACCAGCAGCACCAAAAGGTGCATCAGCCCGTCAAACATCCGGTTGCTGGCCTCAAAGCCGCCCATCAGGTAGTACCGCACCCGCTTGATGTTGTAAAAAAGCCGGTTGCCCTTTTCAAATTTCTCGGTTTCCAGGGCCTCGTTGGCAAAGGACTTGACCACCCGCACGCCCAGAAGGCTGTCCTCCACCTGGGCGTTGATCTCGCCGATCTGGGACCGCTGCCGCCGGAACTGGTCCCGCATCTTCAGGTTGAAATAGGCGGCGGCCAGCACCATGAAGGGCACCACGGAGAACACAATCAAGGTCAGGGGCACGTTGACGCCGCAGAGGATGGCAAAGGCCCCGATGATCTTCACGCCCGCCATAAAGATCTCCTCCGGGCAGTGGTGGGCAAACTCCGTCACGTCGAACAGGTCCGAGGTGATGCGGGACATGATCTGCCCCACCTTCATGTTGTCAAAATATTGAAAGCTGAGCTTTTGCAGGTGGGCGAAAAGATCCGAGCGCATGTCCGTCTCCATCTTCGCGCCCATGATATGCCCGATGGAGGCCCGGAAAAAGGTGGCCCCCGCGTCCACCAGGCAGAGGAACAGGTACAGGGCCCCGATCTTCAGCACCAGCCCCAGGGTCAGGGCCCCCAGGTCGTTGATGCCCAGGTCCGTCACATAGCGGACCAGAAGGGGCAGGACCAGCTCGCAGACCGTGGTCAGGGCCGCGCAGAACAGGTCGAATATCAAAATCGCTTTATACTTGCTGAAATAGGGCAGAAAGCGCCGCACCAGGCCCTTGCGCCCCTTGTTTGACGGTATGGAATCCATAACAGCTCCTTTTCCTTCTCTAAGAGTATTTCCAAAACATATGGGCCCAGGCCCCTAATCCTTCCCGCCCCTTTGAGGCATCATCTTCATCAGCAGGCGGATGAGCTCCTCCTTCTCCTCCGGGCTCAGCGCCGCCGTGGCCTGGCTGCCCCACTGGCCTAAATATTCCCGGATCACCGGGGCCAGGGCCCGGCCCTTCTCCGTCAGGTAGAGCTTGTTCTGCCGCCGGTCCAGCTGGTCGGTCTCCCGGCGGATGCACCCCAGCTCCTCCAGCCGCTTTGCCCGCCGGGCCACGCTGCACTTGTCCAGGTACATGTGGGCCGCGATGCTGTCCTGGCTGGTGCCCGGGTGCCGGTCCACATGGAGCAGAATCATGTACATATTTCCCGTGAACTCATGCTCCCGCAGCTTTTCGTCCATAAACCGCCGCCGCCCCCGGAACAGGCAGGTCAGCGCCCGGCCCAGCTCCCGGGTAAAGCGCATGGTTCCGGCTTCTTCTTTGCGCTCCATCTCCCAGCCTCCTTTTCGCGCGGAACGCCGCTGTTTTTGCCAGTGTTTTGGTGGGACTGCCCGGTTGGGCATAGACGTGTCAGTTTTAGTAGTGCTCGCTTCGCTGCGCAGGCCTCCGGCGGTTCAGGGGCTCTGCCCCTGAAAACCCCGCAACCTTTGAAAAGGTTGACGAAACTTTTAAACGTTTATCGTGAGTGTGAGGCGCAGGCTTTCCGCTCGGTTTGGGGCAGGAAGCGCAAAACTTTTGCTGGCCCGCTGCCCAACCCATTTCCCTTCGTCAGCGCAGTTAAAATATCTAAAAAACCGCGCGGTTTGATAGAGCGGAAAACCCCAAAAACGTAACATGAAAAGTTTCGTCCGCCTTTAAAAAGGGTGCGCGTCTGCCAACAAACTGCGAACCAGGCGCCCAGCTTACTCCTTTTACCCCCGTAAAGCGTGTAAAAGTTCTTGAAGATTCTTAAGAAACTTCTTTCAAGAAGTTTCTTAAGCCGCCTTTTTTAAAAATTTTGCGGCTTTTTGCGCCAAACCGGGCTTCTTGCTTTTTAGAGGGCTTCCCCGTCCCGCAGCCACACCCGGCACACGTCCTGAAAACGCAGTTCCGGCCCGGGCCGGTCCGTGATGGCCGTGCGGTACAGGCCCTCCAGGCTGTCCCGGACTTCCTGGTCCTCCGGCGGGGCGGGCTCCGGCCCCAGGCTGGCGGCGGGCAGCAGCATAATGTGGTAGTGCACCCCGAACAGCTCCGAGTCCACCCCCGTGGCCAGGGCCCCGCCCCGCCGGTAAAAGGCCACCCGGCGCCCGCGGGTTTCCGCCTCCTCCGGCGAAGCCGCGTCTTCCGGGGCCTCCACCTCGAAAATGATCCACCGGGCGTTCATCCGGTCCGCCGCCTGCCGCAGCAGGCCCAGGCACCGCGTGCCCACGCCCTGGCCCCGCAGCCGGGGCTGGACCGCGTAATAGTTGAGCAGCGCGGCCTCCCGCCCGTTTTGAATGAAAACCCCATAAGCGGCCAGCTCCCCGGCCCGGTAAAATCCCAGGGCGGACTGCCCCCCGGCCCGGGTCAGCTCCTCCATGCGGGCCAGGGGCATCAGCTCGTCGGGGGGAAAATCCCGCCCCAGGCAGGGCCGGTAAAATGCCCGCAGCTCTTCTATTGTCCATATTTTTAGTTCCATAATTCCCTGCTCTATACCTTCTAAAAAAATATTTTGCCGGCGCTTCCGCCCCTCCTTCTATATTGTACCAAAAACCGCCGGGAAGGGCAAGGCGCAAAATGAGAGTTTTTGCCTTGCGGGGCTCCTGGGGGGAAATTCCAGCTTTGTTCCCACTCTTGGTGTTGCCTTTTCGACAAATTTCATGTATAATACTTAGTAATCCCGGCCGTCGGGCCTCCCGGCCCCGTTCCGCCCCGCGCCGGTTTTTTGAAGAAAGGACCCGATTCCATGAAAATAAACCGTGCGATCTTCCTTTCCGCCACGCTGATTCTGGTTGCCGCCATCGTGCTGCTCTCCGCGGCCATTTTGTCCCAGGGGCCCCGCACCAGCATGGTGGAGTTAATCTCCCAGGACGGCTCCTCCGCCCAGGTGGACGACCTGAACGACGGCCGGATGACCATTCCCTATTACGCGGGCCTGCCCACCGCCCAGTATGAGCCCGACCAGTTCCTGGAAAAGGACGGGGCGGTCAAGTACCTGGCGGGCGACTCCTTTATCGGCATCAACGTCACCGACAAAAAGGGGGACATCGACTGGGAGCAGGTAGCCGCCAGCGGCGTGGACTTCGCCATGATCCGGGTGGGCTTCCGGGAGCAGATCAAGGGCCGCATCCAGCCCGACCCCAAATTCCGGCAGAACATGGAGGGCGCCAAGGCCGCCGGCCTGCCCGTGGGCGTGTATTTCTTCTCCCAGGCGGTTTCCGACGCGGAGGCCGGCGCGGAGGCCCAGTTCGTGCTGGAGCAGATCCGGGACTATTCCATCGCCTACCCCATCGCCATCTACTGGAAATACGCTGTGAACGAGGACGGCACCCAGGACCCCAACTCCCGCAGCGTGCGCTGCAACGGCGAACAGGTCACAGGCTTTATTGAGACCTTCTGCAAAAAGATCAAAGCGGCGGGCTTCACCCCCTGCTATCTGGCCAGCAAGTCCATGGCCTATGACAGCCTGAACCTGTCCCGCCTTTCCAATTTTGAGTTCTGGTACGCGGAGTACAAGCCCCAGCCCAGCTTTTACTATAATTTCCAGATGTGGCAGTACACCGAGGAGGCCCAAGTGCCCGGAGTGCCGGAAAAGGTGCCTGTGACCATCGCCCTGAAGGAGTACAAAAAGTAAGAAGCCGGATTCATCCTTACTCGGCCAATAACCGCCGAGGTTCTGAGGCCGGGACTTATGACGTTGGCTTCGCCAAGTCAACGTTGGCTTCGCCAAGTCGTCCCGAAGGGGGCACGGCTTCGCGAAGCCAAGGCCGACGGCCCTTTGAAGGAATGTATTGGCCTCCACCCGCACCACTTTTAAAAAAGTGGACAAAACTTTTACACGTTTGGGTGGGGCGGGATGCGCCAGCTCTGCGCTCGGTTTGGGGCTCATGATGTTGGTTTTGCCAAGTCGACCCCACACCTTACTTAGGGGCCACGACTTCACGGGGCAAACGTCAACTTCGCGGAGCGAATGTTGTAAGCCCCTGGACCACGCACATTGGCTACCATTAACTGAGTGGTAATTTTTCGACTGTGAACACAGAGCGCTCTAAGGGCGCGCCGCCAAATCTCACCCTAAGGCTTGTTTGAAAATAAAGGAGGGCAGGATGTTACATTTAGAAAAACGGCAGCTCCGCCAGCTTTCCCTAATCTGCGCCGCCGTGGCGCTGGCGGTGGTGGTCATCACCCTGTTCATCGTCTTCCTCACCAGCGGCGGGGAGGAAGACGCCCCGCCCCCGGCCAGTTCCGGCGCGGAGGGCCCGGTCATCCCCGAGGGCATGCGCCTGTTCCAGGATCTGTACGAGGGGGAGGTCATTATCCCGGATTTCGACGTTCCCGACAACAAGCTGGACATGGAGGGCTTTACCGCCGACGCGGAGGGCCGCCTGGCCTATGAGGGGGCGGTTTTGGGCGTGGACGTTTCCGAGTTTCAGGGGGAGGTGGACTGGTACGCGGTGAAGGCCGCTGGCATTGAGTTCGCCATTTTGCGCACCGGCTACCGGGGCATGACCCAGGGCCTGCTCAAGGAGGACCAGTGTTTCCGCCAGAACCTGGAGGGCGCGGCCAACGCTGGGCTGAAGGTGGGGGTCTATTTCTTCTCCCAGGCCGTCACTCCGGAGGAGGCCAAGGCCGAGGCGGAGTTCGTGGTGGAGCAGCTGGACGGCGCGGAGCTCAGCTACCCGGTGGTGTTCGACTGGGAGGACCCGGTTCCCACCGAGGAGCTGCCCGCGGGCACCCTGCGGGCCTATGAGCTTTCCGGCGAGACGGTAAGCCAGTGCGCGCTGGCCTTCTGCCAGGAGATTAAAAAGGCCGGGTACACGCCCAGCGTCTACTTTAACAAGCACCAGGCCTATTTCTTTTACGACCTGGACCTGGTGAAGGACTACGATTTCTGGTACGCCGAGTACAACCCCCTCCCCGCCTGCTGCTACGGCTTCCGCATGTGGCAGTACACCGACGGCGGCACGGTGCCGGGCATTGAGACCACGGTGGACCTGAACCTGTGCTTTAAGCCCTACAAATAAACCGCCAAAAGAAGCGGAGGACCAAGCCGTCCTCCGCTTTTTCACGCCTGGGCGTGGGTTCCTATTTATAAAGCCGCACCCCGGACTTGTCCACGGCCTCGTAGGCGGCGGCAAAGTCCAGCCCCAAAGCGCTGTGGGTGGGAAACAGGTCCGAAAGGGGGACCATGACGAAGGCCCGCTCCAAAATGCCCGGATGGGGCAGGGTCAGCCGGGGCGTTTGGCTGAAATGGCCCTCGCAGACCAGCAGGTCAACGTCCAAAGTCCGGGCTCCATGGTGTTCCACCCGGACCCGGCCCAGCTGGGCCTCGATCTCCAGGCAGCGGTCCAAGAGGGTTTCCGGGTCCAGCCCGGTTTCCAGCTTTACGCAGCAGTTTAAGTAGTCCTCCTGGTGGGAGGGCACATCGAAGGGCGCGGTTTCATACACGTTGGAATTGCCCAGGATTTTCGTGCCCGGCAGCTGTTCCAGCCGGTCCAGGGCCCCGGCCAAGTTTGCCTCCCGGTCCCCCAAATTCGAGCCCAGGCCCAACACGGCTAGCATGGGGCGCTCCCCCTTTCCGCGGAGAGCTCCACCGCCGCGTAGTCGAACACAGCGTTCATGGGGGCCTCGGGCTTTTTCAGCAGCAGGTCTACCCGGCGGACCTGGGGATGCTCCGCCAGCACCGCCTGGCACACCACATGGCCCGCCCGCTCAATGAGGTCGAAGCTTTCACTGGTAAAGGCCCGCTGCACGGTCTTGCGCACGGCGGCATAGTTCACGGTGTCCTCCAGGCGGTCGCTTTGGCGTGCCTGGGACAGGTCGGCCCAGAGGGTCAGGTCCAGCAGAAAGCGCTGGCCGTTTTGCTTTTCTTCCGGGTTTACGCCGTGGTAGGCGAAGATTTCAAGGTTTTTGATGATGATTTTTTCCATAGTTGCCTCAGAAAGATAAGTGGTTTTTGTGGGGACGTCTTCACGGGAGGGAAAAAAGCTCGCCGGGCGGGGGCGGGCCAGCGTTTTTCCCTTCGCGCAAAGGCGCTGGTATGGGGTGGAGGTAGGCAAAAAACGGCGGCGCGGCATTACGCGGCACACGGGGCTTTTTGTGACGAGGGGCTTGCGGCTCCCCTTGGGTTGAGGCAAGCTTACGGTAGTTTATCCCCTACGCGTTATCCAGGCTTACTCCCCCCACACCTTCCGCGACTGGAAGGAGCGCCCCGCGGATTGGGTCCAGCGTCACGCTGGCCTCCGGCGGGTTAAGGAACTTTCTGAAGAAGTTCCCGACTTCATTAAAATGAAGTCGCAGAATCTTCAAAGACTTTTACTGCGCCTTGCTCTTTTTGATTATTCTTCATTGTGCTCGGTTTTTAGCTTCTTTTAACGCGTCGGCCATTTTGGCGGCTTGCGCGGCTTCCTTTACATCGTGGGCCCGCACCAGGTCCGCTCCGCCCAGCACCGCCGCCGTATGCGCCGCCAGGGTTGCCGCCAGCCGCTCCCGAAAGGGCGGGTTCCCGCACACCGTCCCGGTTACCCGCTTCCGGGAAGCGGCCATCAGATAGGCGCTGTCCGGAAGCTTGGTCCGGCCCACCTGGGCCATAAGCAGCAGGTTTTCCTCCACGGTTTTGCCAAAGCCGATGCCTGGGTCAAAGCACAGCCGCTCCGGGCCGATGCCCGCCTTTGCCGCGGCCTCCCGCCGCTCCAGGAAAAACGCCCGTACCTCCTCCAAAATCCCGCCGCCCCCGCTGCCCCGGGGATGCATCACCACGCAGCCACAGCCGGACCCAGCCACGGCCCGGAGCATCTCATCCCCAAAGCCGGACACATCGTTGATGATGCGGGCCCCGGCTTCCAGAGCCTTTTGGGCCACCTGGGGGTAAAAGGTGTCCACACTGAGAGTCAGCCCCGCCGCCGCCAAGCCAGGCAGAACCGGCTTCAACCGGGCCCACTCCTCCTCCCAGGGGATTGCCTCGTACCCCGGCCGGGTGGACTGGCCCCCCACATCGATAATGTCCGCGCCCAAAGCCGCCATGTCCAGGGCGTGGGCCAGGGCGGCTTCCGGGTCCAGGTAGGCGCCGCCGTCGGAGAAGGAGTCGGGGGTCACGTTGAGAATGCCCATCACATAGGTGCGCGTCAAGGGGAACTCCCGCCCCCTGGCACGAAAAAGAGAAGCGCTCATGGCCCCACCTCAGCCCAGCAGGGACATGACTTCGCCCCTGGTCTTGGCGTCGGTGCGCATGCAGCCCCGCAGGGCGGAAGTACGGGTCACGGCCCCGGCGGCCCGGGCCCCCCGCATGGTCATGCACAGGTGCTCCGCCTCTATAAACACGGCCACGCCCAGGGGCTGTAGGTTCTCATAGAGGAAGTCCGCCACTTGGCCGGTCAGGCGCTCCTGCACCTGGGGGCGGCGGGCGAAGCAGTCCACAATGCGGGAGAACTTGGAAAGGCCGATGATCCGCCCGTTTTTGGGGATGTAGGCGATGTGAGCCCGCCCGATAAAGGGCAGCAGGTGGTGCTCGCACACGGAGTAAAGGGGGATGTCCTTGACCAGCACCAGCTCGTCGTGGCGGCCCTCCTCATGAAAGATTTTCAAGTGCTCCTTGGGGTCCGATTCCAGGCCGGAGAAGATTTCAGCGTACATCTTCGCCACCCGGGCCGGGGTCTCCTGTAGGCCCTCCCGCCGGGGGTCCTCGCCCACCGCCTCCAGAATGTCGCGGACAGCGGCCTCAATTTTTTCCATGTCCATGGGTATCACGCTCCGATCAATGAGATTTAGAACCCGTATTCACGGCCAGATAATCACCACCAGCTAATGGTGAGCAATGTACGCGGTCCAGGGGCGTTAGGCCCCTGGCGGATTCTTAAGGCAGAGCCCTTAAGCCGCCGGAGGCCAATACATTCTTTTACGGGGCCGTAGGCCCTCCTTCGGGACGCAGTCCCGACCAAGCCTCCCCATTACTTACATTGGCTGAGTAACTATGAACACAGATTCTTACAGGTTCTGACAGGTTCTATGGCTTCGCTGCGAACCTAGCGGTAGCCGTGCATAGGCAGCAGACTTCTATAGCGCCCGCACGGTATAGCTCTTTCGCGCACTCCCGTAAGGTCGCCCCGGTGGTGACGATGTCGTCCACCAGCAGCACCCGCCTGCCGGTCAGGTCCATGGAACAGCGAAAGGCCTGGTCCAGGTTGTGCAGGCGCTCCGCCCGGCCCAGCTCGTGCTGGGTCTTGGTGTCCTTCACCTTTTCCAGGGCGTCCAGCACCGGGACGCCCAGAAACAGCCCTATGTTCCGGGCTAAAAGCTGGCTCTGGTCATACTCCCGCTCCCGCCGGCGTTTTTTGCCCAGGGGCACGTAGACCGCCGCGTCAAACTCCCCGCCCAGCAGGTCCGCTCCGGCCTGGGCCATCAGCCAGCCCAGCTGGCGGGCCAGGGAGCGGCAGCCCTGGAATTTGTAGCGCAAAAGGCAGCGCCTCCACCGGCCCCGGTAGGGCATCACGGCGGCGGTGGGCAGGGGCTCCCGGCCCGGCATCCCAATCCGGCGCAATGCCGGGCGCGGCGGCAGGGCCTCCTCGCAGGCGGCGCAAAACAACACCCCCGGATGCACCACCCGGCCGCACAGCAGACAGCGCTCCGGGAAGAACAGACAGGCCAGCCGCCGGGACCAGCTCAGGGGGTAGCGTTGGCTCACAGGCTGGCGCAGAACCGCCGGAAGGCGGCGCGTCCGGCCTCGCCGTCCTTATAGACCCCGGCATTGCCCAGAATTTTCCCGAAGATCTCGCCGATGCTCTCCTGAATGGCCCGGTCCGCCTCCTCGGGGGCCCGGTTCCGGGCTTTCAGCTCCTCATACCAGGGCCGGTGCTTTTCCATTTCCGGGCGGCTCAGAATCTCCTCCGCCTTTTGAGGCTCCCGCAGGGCCTGAGCCAGCAGCTCCGTTTCCGTCAGCAGCCGGGGCGGCAGAATGGCCAGGCCCATGACCTCGATGAGGCCGATGTTTTCCTTTTTGATATGGTGGTATTCGCTGTGGGGATGGAACAGCCCCAGGGGGTGCTCCTCCGTGGTGCGGTTGTTGCGCAGAACCAGGTCCAGCTCAAAGTCCTCCCCCCGCCGCCGGGCGATGGGGGTGATGGTGTTGTGGGGCGTGTCCCCGGTAAAGGCCAGAATATCCGCGCTCTCGTCGCTGTAGCCCCGCCAGGCGGCAAGGATGCGGTCCGCCAGGTCCACCAGCCGGGCCTTGTCCCCGCAGCGCAGGCGGATGACGGACATGGGCCAGTGGACGACGCCGGCGTTCACGTCCTCAAAGCCGGGGAAGCTCAGCTCCTCCCGCAGGGGAGCCTTGGCCATGGGGAACTCAAAGCGCCCGCCCTGGAAGTGGTCGTGGGTCAGGATGGAGCCGCCCACAATGGGCAGGTCGGCGTTGGAGCCCAGGAAATAGTGGGGCAGCACCGTGACGAATTCCAGCAGCCGCTGGAAGCTCTCCCGGCTGACCTTCATGGGCCGGTGCTCCTCGCTGAGGACGATGCAGTGCTCGTTATAGTACACATAGGGCGAATACTGCAAAAACCAACGCTCCCCGCACAGCTCCAGGGGGATGAGCCGGTGGTTGCCCCGGGCGGCCTGGTTGGCGCTGCCCCGGTAGCCCTCGTTCTCCCGGCACAGGGCGCAGGCCGGGTAGCCGGACTTGGGGGCGTTTTTGGCGGCGGCAATGGCCTTGGGGTCCTTCTCGGGCTTGCTGAGGTTGATGGTGACCACCAGCTCCCCATAGGGCGTGGGGGCGGTCCACAGGCGGTCCTTTTCGATGCGGTCCACCCGGATGTAGTTGGTGGCGCGGCTCAGGCCGTAGTAATAATCGGTGGCGGCCTTCGGGTCCTCCCGGTACAGGGCCCGGAAGCGGCCTATCACCTGGGAGGGCCAGGGGGTCAGGCAGGCCATGAGCTCGGTGTCGAACTGGTCCCGGGCGTCCTGGTTGTCCTCCAGCCTGCCCTGTTCCACGGCCCAGGCGCACAGGCGCTCTAAGGGTTCGGCAGGGCAGCGGGGGGCCTGCGCCCCGGGCACGGGAGAGAAATCCCCCGCGCCCAGCAGGGCCAGCAGGCGGTTGGCGGCATAGGCCCGGTCCTCGGGGGCGATGAGGGCCTTTTGCACGCCGTACTCGACTAAACGGCTGATTTCCAAATTGACGTTGATTTCCATAGCGGCGTCATCCTTTCCGAATTGAAAAACATGCCTTTCCGCTTTCATTTTACTACAGATCGGCCCACGGGTCAAGCGTATGGGCGGACGAAAAAGGAAGGCGGGGGAGGCGGAAACGGTCCCGCGCGGGGCCCCCTCCTGGGCAAAAAACCGGTCTCCCTCTTCCCTCTTTCAGTATTTTTTCGAAAGTCCCGAAAATATATGGAAAAATTCGGAATAATATGGTATACTTACCCTGTAAACGCTCTACCACCATCTCCAACAGGGAGGAACCATCATGCCAACCAAACAATCCTGGATCACCCGCCAGGCCGGCATTCTTCTGCCGGTCAGCAGCCTGCCCTCCAAATACGGCATGGGCTCGCTGGGCAAGGCCGCCAAGGAATGGGTGGACTTTCTCGCCGCCGCCCGCCAAAGCTGCTGGCAGGTGCTGCCCATGGGCCCCACGGGCTTTGGAAACAGCCCCTACCAGAGCTTCTCCGCCTTTGCCGGAGAGCCCCTCTACATCGACCTGGACATCCTGGCCGAAGACGGCCTGGTCAGCGAGAAGCGCCTGAAAAAGGCCGAGTGGGGCGAAGACCCCGGCCGGGTGGACTACGACGCCGTCCGGAAGGAGCGGGAGCCCATTCTGCGCAAGGCCTTCGAAAACTTTAAGAAGCCCAAGGCCCTCGCCCGCTTCCGCAAGGAAAACGCCGCCTGGGTGGAGGACTACGCCCTCTTCATGGCCCTGAAGTCCGCCCACGAGGGCCGGCCCTGGTCCCAGTGGGAGGACGGCGTGCGCCTGCGGGAGCCCGCCGCCATGAAGAAGGCCCGCAAGGACCTTTCCAAAGAGATCGATTATTATGTGTTCGCCCAGTATTTATTCTTCCAGCAATGGGGCAAACTGAAGAAGTACGCCAACAAGCGGGGCGTGTCCATCATCGGCGACATGCCCATCTACGTCTCCGGCGACAGCGCGGACGTGTGGGCCAACCCCGGCCAGTTCCAGCTGGACGAGAACAATGTGCCCATTAAGGTGGCCGGGTGCCCGCCGGACGCCTTCTCCGCCGACGGCCAGCTCTGGGGCAACCCCATCTACCGCTGGGACAAAATGGCCCAGGACGGCTTCTCCTGGTGGATCGGCTGCGTGAAGGCCAAGCTCTCCATGTTCGACGTGCTGCGCATCGACCATTTCCGGGGCTTTGAGAGCTACTGGTCCATTCCCTATGGGGACAAGA
Source organism: uncultured Oscillospiraceae bacterium (assembly GCA_948471095.1). Taxonomy (GTDB): domain Bacteria; phylum Bacillota; class Clostridia; order Oscillospirales; family Acutalibacteraceae; genus Acutalibacter. Next base: position 4,222 of record CAOKRG010000011.1, on the reverse strand, counting down.
CCGCCCGGGGCGGCAAATGGGTCAAGGGGCCGGGGTACGACTTTATCCAGGCCATTAACAACGCCGTGCCCGGCGCGCCCATCATTGCCGAGGACCTGGGCTACCTGACCCCCGCGGTGAAGACCCTGCAAAAGCGCAGCGGCTACCCGGGCATGAAGGTGCTGCACTTTGCCTTCACCTCTTGGGAGGACAGCAGCTACCTGCCTCATAATTACCAGAACCACTGCGTAGTCTATACCGGCACCCACGACAACGACACCACCCTGGGCTGGATCCGCCACGCCCCGGAGGGGGACCTGGAGATGGCCCAGGACTATCTGGGCTTCACCGATGAAAAGCAGGGCGTGTGGTGCTTTATCCGGGCGGCCTTGTCCAGCGTGGGCGACCTGGCCATCATCCCCATGCAGGACTACCTGGAGCTGGGCTCGGAGGCGCGGATGAACACGCCCTCCACCGTGAGCCCCCTGAACTGGAGCTGGCGCATGGAAAAGGGCGCGGCCAGCCAAGAACTTGCCAAAAAAATCGCCCGCTTGACGGAGATCACCGCCCGGGCAAAAACGGAGGAAACCCATGACGGTAAAAGAAGCACTGGAAAAAAAGCTAAACGGAAAAAGTCTAAGTGAGGCGGAAAACGGGGAGGTCTACCAGGCCCTGCTGGCTTTCACCAAAGAAAAGCTGGCAGAGGCCCCCCGCATCGCCGGGGACCGGAAGCTCTACTATGTGTCCGCCGAGTTTTTGATCGGCAAACTGCTCTCCAACAACCTGATCAACCTGGGCCTGTTCGACCAGGTCCGGGCCGCGCTGGAGGAGGCGGGCAAATCCCTTTCGGAGATCGAGGACTGCGAGCCCGAGCCCTCCCTGGGCAACGGCGGGCTGGGCAGGCTTGCCGCCTGCTACCTGGACTCCGCCGCCACTTTGGACCTGCCCGCGGACGGCGTGGGGCTGCTGTACCACTTCGGCCTGTTCCGCCAGAGCTTTTGGGAGCATAAGCAGTATGAAAAGCCCGACGCCTGGCTCTCGCCGGACTGCTGGGCCGAAAAGACGGACGTAAGCTTCACCGTGCCCTTCCCCGGCGGAGCGGTAAAGTCCGTGATGTACGACCTGGCGGTCTCCGGCTATGAGGGCGGAACCAACCGGCTGCACCTGTTCGACCTGGAAACCGTGGACGAATCCCTGGTCAAGGACGGCATCAACTTTGACAAAAAGGACATTGCCCGCAACCTGACCCTGTTCCTCTACCCGGACGACAGCGACGACGCGGGGCGGCTGCTGCGGGTCTACCAGCAGTATTTCATGGTCAGCAACGCGGCTCAGCTGATGATCAAGGAGCTCTCCGCCAAGGGCTATGCCCTGCGGGACCTGCACAAGCACGCGGTGGTACAGATCAACGACACCCATCCCTCCATGATCATCCCCGAGCTCATCCGGCTGATGCAGAAGGACGGCATCCATATGGACGAGGCCGTCTCCATCGTCTCGCAGACCTGCGCCTACACCAACCACACCATTCTGGCCGAGGCCCTGGAAAAGTGGCCCCTCCACTACCTGGAGCAGGCCGTGCCGGACCTGGTGCCCATTATCAAGGAGCTGGACGCCCGGGTGCGGCGGAAGTTCCCGGACCAGGAGGAGCTGCACATCATCGACAAGCACAACCTGGTGCACATGGCCAACATGGACATCCACTACGGCTTCTCCGTCAACGGCGTGGCGGCCCTGCACACGGACATTCTCAAGGAGGCCGAGCTGAAAGCCTTTGCCCAGGCCTACCCGGAGAAGTTCAACAACAAGACCAACGGCGTCACCTTCCGCCGCTGGCTCATGCACTGCAACCCGGAGCTGGCGGAGTTCGTCACCGAAAAGATCGGGGACGGCTGGAAGCACAACGCGGACGAGCTGGAGAAGCTATTGGAGTTCAAGGACGACCCGGCTGCCCTGGAGGCGCTCTTAACGATAAAGGCGCGGAAGAAGGCCCAGCTCTGCGGGTATATGAAAGAGCGGGCCGGGGTGGAGCTGGACCCGGAATCCATCTTCGACATCCAGGTCAAGCGCCTGCACGAGTACAAGCGCCAGCAGATGAACGCCCTGTATATCATCTGGAAGTATAAGCAGATCAAGGCCGGACACAAGCCCGCCCGGAAGCTCACTTTGCTCTTCGGGGCCAAGGCCGCGCCCGCCTATATCATCGCCAAGGACATTATTCACCTTATCTTGTGTCTTAGCGACCTGATCGCCAAGGACCCGGAAGTCAGCCCCTGGCTGGAGGTGCGCATGGTGGAGAACTACAACGTCACCTGGGCGGAAAAGCTGATCCCCGCCTGCGACGTGTCCGAGCAGATCTCCCTGGCCTCCAAGGAGGCCTCCGGCACCGGCAACATGAAGTTCATGCTCAACGGCGCGGTCACCTTGGGCACCGAGGACGGGGCCAATGTGGAGATCCACGAGCTGGTAGGAGACGAGAACATCTGCATTTTCGGCAAGTCCAGCGAAGAGGTCATCGAACTCTACAAGGAGGGCGAGGGCCGCTACAGCCCCGCCGCCTTCTACCCGGAGGACCCGGAGATCGAGGAGCTGCTGGACTTCATCATCAGCCCCACGATGATGCGCCTGGGCGACCCGGAGAACCTGGGCCGCCTCTACAAGGACATGAGCCGCAAGGACTGGTTCATGGCCCTGCTGGACGTGAAAGAGTATATCCAGGCCAAGGAGGCCCTGCTGGCAAGCTACGAGGACCGCCAGGCCTGGGCCAAGAAGATGCTGGTCAACATCGCCAAAGCCGGGTTCTTCTCCTCCGACCGGGCCATCGCCCAGTACGACCAGGATGTGTGGCACTTGAGGTAGATTTCAGAAAAAAGCCCTGCCGTGAGGTAATGTATAAAGGCTGGTTTCACCAGACCGCTGCTATACGTTGACTGAGGTTCGTCTGTGGCAAAATGACACAGGCTGGAGGTGTGGTAGTTTACCGGCAGAAGGGAACCGAAGCGGGAGCGTCCGGGGATGACCCGGGCGCTCCGTTCTTTTTGCCGTCCCTGCCCAGTATGGATAGGCCAGCAGACGCCACCGGCGGCTTGTGCATCGGACGATGCTGCGCCAGGTATATATCAGGACATTGTTTGCTACTACTGCCGACTCCTATAAAGGAAGGTTGACAGCGGTCTGCAATGATGGTATACTTTGCTCATCCCCATTCGACAACCGAAAATTAGGAAAGGGCCGCAATGAAATACTTGATAAAATATTGTATAGATTTTACGGTGTTAGTGCTGCTGTATGCGTTCATCTTTTTTAGGAAGTGGAGGCCCCAGGGCAAAGGTGTCCTACTTGTCAATACGCTAATGTACTCCTATCTCTCGTTCGTGCTCTTTTTTACCATGATGCCGGTAATTGCATCCATCCCATCTGTGCTGGACCATCCCTATGAACCTATGAATCTGGTACCGTTTATTGACGTTTCTTTGGGCAGAGGGGATTTTTTTAGGCAAGTGGTCTTGAATGTTATCATGACTCTCCCCTTCGGCTTTCTTTTTCCTCTGACCCGGGATAAAAGGGCCAAATTCAGCGTGACAGTGTTTTCCTGCTTCTTGATGAGCTTGGGTATCGAGATCTTACAACCGTTCTTCAACCGTTCCTCCGACATCACGGACCTGATTACGAATGTGATCGGCGGAGTGTTGGGCTATGGCCTTTACGCTATCTTTAAGCCGCTCACTTTCTGGGTCTTGGAACGCTTGGAAACAAGATAACGGACTGTTTTTTAGTAAATCCCCATTTATCAAGGGAGATTTCACCCACAAAGATGAAATCTTCCTTGACGAGCGCTCTCTCGGGAGAGGTTCGTAAGAGAACTCCCCAACGGGGTCCCAAATGGCAAGAAACCAATTTGGACGGCAGAGCTTCGGCTATGCCGTCCCTTTTTGCGTCCAAAAGGAGGGCCGTCTACTAAATTCATTTATTCTTGTCCCCCTTCTCATTCAAGAGCGATGAAGAGAATCGCGGATTCGTATCCAGGCAATTTCAAAGAGAAAAATCTCGACACGAAACAAAAAAGCTTACAGAATAAACTGTAAGCTTTGGCTCCCCCTGTTGGACTCGAACCAACGACCCTGCGGTTAACAGCCGCATGCTCTACCAACTGAGCTAAGGAGGAATATTTGAGTTCCACATATGTGGAACTCATGGTGACCCGTGCGGGAATCGAACCCACGTTTAAGGCGTGAGAGGCCTT
>CAOKRG010000010.1 GCA_948471095.1 uncultured Oscillospiraceae bacterium | reverse complement strand
GCTTCGGCGGCTGTCAGGCCAGATAGATCAAGGGGGCTGTTATTCTTGCGCCCCAGCAGATAGTCCGTAGAAACATTGAAAACATCTGCCAATCGTACAAGCGTAATATATGAGGGCTGGCGCACACCAGTCTCATACATAGAGATAGACGATTTTTCAACATTTACTAATCTTGCAACCTGATCCTGCCGCAAATGGTTTTCTATCCGCAATGCTTTCAGTTTTTCGCCCAATTCAATAATCATTTGTTGCGTTCACCTCCACGCAACAATGATAGAATACCAGATTTTGCTTGACAGTTGGTGAATTGCGCTTGACAGGCTGTGAATCCGTAAAAAAATAGCCGCATAACCCCAATAGAGGCTATACGGCTGCAATGGCACTTTGATAAATGCACAAAAAAGTTGCGAATTTGTCAAAATCCCATTAAAAAAGAGTGTTGGCGGCTCTTTTGCAATCCACTTCATGTTGATTGTATTGGCGAAGGCCTGCGCATCCTTACCGACCGGCTGGATTCCAGGAACTTTTACGCGTTTAACGCCTCCTTTGACAAATAAGCGGAACGCGGCCCTTTCAAAAAAGACCGGCGGGGTTTTGCCCTGCCGGTCTTGCCATATGCGGTTTTACGTCCCCGGTCCCGCAAGTTCCGCCCCGTTCATTGCTCCACCCGGTGGAGCATGTCCTTAAAATCCTGGGCGGACATGGCCGCGCGGTACACCTGGTCCTGGCCTTCGTAATGGAAATCCAGAAAAGCGCCGTTCAAGTCCACCAAGGCCGCGGTAGATTGGCCGTCCCGCCGGATTTCCAGCCGGTAGTCCGGGTAATAGGCGAAAAGGGAAATGTCCTTTTCCAGGGCCTGGGCCCCCTCCCATACGGCCGCGAATTCCTCGATGCGCTGGCGGCGCTCCCCGGTGCTGGCATTGAGGTGCAGCAGCTTCAGCTCCAGGCCGCAGCCCTGGGAAAGGTCCAATTGCAGGGAGTCCGGCGCAGCGCAGGCGGAAAGAGAGAGCGTCAGCCACAAGGCAAGAAAAGCGCACAATATTTTTTTCATAAGAGCAACCTCGACAATATTCTAAAAGATTTTACAGAGAAGAGATGGGGACCGTCCGCCTGCCGTTGAGCGGAATCCACTCAAGCACGCAGGCTTTGGGGCGGTCCGAATCCGCATTTTGAAAGCCAGACTTCCGGGGCGGAAACATGCCGCTTGCGGCCAGAGAGCGGGGCACGCGGCGGCTCCATACCCCGCTGCCTCTCAAACGGCGGGCGAAAGCTTTGCGGACGCTCCCTCCTGACATCTTTATTCTATCCGATTTTTCCAAAAAAGTCAACGGATGCGCTTGAGCTTTCCCCCGCAGGGGCAGCGGTAGCGCCAGGGGGATTTCACCGCCTTGGAAAGGCGCATGCGTCCGATGCGGGCCCCGCAGCTCTGGCATTCCAGCACATACTTGACCTCTTCATGCCGCAAGGGCTCCGCCGCCCCTTCCACCGGCACGGTGCGCTGGATGCGGTAGCCCAGGACCTCTTGGACCCTCTGGGCCCAGGCCTTCCAGCGGGGGCCGTGGTTCCGGCAGCCGGGGCAGGTGTGCAGCAGCTCGTGGACGAGGGTGACGCGCAGCAGCTCCGGATTTTCTAAAATGCTCTCGCTCACCTCGATGGAATAGCGGCCCTCCCGGCAGAAGCAGCAGCCCAGCCGCCGCTTGGCCCGACGGTTGACGCCGGCCTGGGGCTCGATTTTTCCGGACACGGGTATGCCGCAGGCCTTGAGGCTGGCGTGCAGGTCCCACATCAATTGGTTTAGGCCGGATTGATCCATGGGGCGCCCTCCTTGGTTTTGGTATGGTTTTATTATAGCGGATGGGAAGAAAAATGGCAAGTGGGGAAGTGACGCGCAAGCTCCCGGCAGCGCAACAGTAAAAGTTTCGCCGGCCTTTTCAAAGGCCGCAGAGCACGACTTCGCAAAGCGAAGTCGCCGACAGAGTCTCGCGACCTTGACCTTAAAAAAAGGCGGCGCAGTAAAAAACTTAGCGTGACAAGCTAAATCATCCCCCAAGAAAAATAAGCGCCCCCATTCTGCGCCGCCGCCCTTAGAAAGCGCATTTAAGCGAAGCGCCAAACAGCGGACTGTCCGATGCAGCTGCCCTCCTTGCGGAACAGTCAGCTCATCCCACAAAAGGCGGCCACACAGGAAACAGTCCACTGTTATTCGCTTCGCTCTAAGGCGTTACATAGGGACGGCGGCGCAGCATAAGTACGCTATTCTGTCTTGGGGGAAATGATCTGGCTTTGTGCGCTATCTGCGTTTACTTCGCCGCCTTTTAAGGGCAAGGTCACGGTCGCCTCCGGCGGCTTAGGGGCTTATGACGTTCGCTTCGCGAAGTCGCCCCTAAGAACCCTACCAGGTGCCAACTTCGCGCAGCGAATGTTGTAAGCTCCTGGACCGCGTATTCTGCTACTGCTATATCCCAAAAAACCGGCGCAGTCCGCGCTGCGCCGGTTTTCTTTATGCGTCTGGATGCCCCAGCTCCCGCCAATGCCCCAGATGGACGCCAATATGCCCCACTCCCAGCACCGCCGCTGGAAGAATCAGCCACAGCAGCCGCCCATAAACGCCAAGCAGCAGAAACGCCAGCACAGGCAGCGTGGCCCCAGCCAGGGGGATTCCCCAAAAGCCGCTATAGAAGTCCTCCAGCCGCCGGGGGCTTTTAAAATACCGCAGCCACCACAGCTCATACAGAACCATCAGCCCAAAGGCGGCAAGCAGCCACAAGCTCCATGGGCTCCAGGGCCGGAGGTTTAGGTCCTGGAAGCACAGGGCGGCGCAGGTGCAGCCCGCCTCTCCCGCCCGCTCCAAAAACCGCAGCGTCCGGCTCTCCCCCTGGGCGCTGTAGCCCTCTGGCTGGGCCCGGGTCCAAAGCAGGTTGGGCAGAAAGAGCATCAGCAGAAACGCCAGCCCCACATAGGAGAAGCCCAGGGTTCCCATTACTTAAAGTACAGCACGCTGTTCAGGGCCCGGTCCGTGGGGCCGTAGAGCCAGCGGCCGTTTACATACAGGTTGGTGGAGCCGCCGCCGTCCAGGTTCACCGCGCTCTCGCAGCCCATGGCCACCATGATCCGGGAGAGCTCCGGCAGGCTGGCGTAAGCGGTGAGGATGACCAGGCTGCCATCGTACCGCACGCCGATGCACACCCGGCGGGCGTCCCCGTAGCCGCCGATCTCAGACAGGCCCTCCGCCGCGTAAGTGCCGCTGTCGCCATAGGGCGAGCCGTGCTGCACCAGCTTGGGGCCCACGCCGATGGCCAGGTAGATATCCTGGGTGCTGGAGCCATTGTAATAGGTATCCAGCTCAATGTAGTCCCCTTCCTCCACCTTGGGCAAAAAGTTGTCGTACTGCCGGGGCCCCCGCTGGGCCAGCACATAGCCGTGGTAGGGGATGGTCACGTCGGAATCATGGTACACGTCCAGCACGGTGCCGTCCTCGGAGACCACCGCCGCGTACTTGGCGGAAAAGCCCAGCCGGTCCCCCCAGTCGGAGGTATAGATCAAACGGGTGCCGTCGCTGGAGCCGGAGGGGTAGCGGTTCACGCCCAGCTGGGTGGCCGTAGTCTCCGTGCCGTCCGGCTTGCGCAGCTTGGCGGAAATGTCCAGGGAAAAGTTCTCAATGGAGAACCGGCCGTCAAAGTCCATCACAATGGCGGTTTTGGCCGGGGAGAACCGGTTGTAGGTGGTGATAATCCGCCCCGCGTCCACGATGGTGCCAAAGGGCTCGTAGTTGTCGAAGTTAAAGAAGGCGGCGTTCACGGCGATTTTGGCCCCCACCCGGCTGTACAGGCTGGAAGCGCCCTCCGCGCCGTGGACGTTGTCCCGGCCCAGGCCCACATAAGCGTCGTAGTCATAGGGGTCGAAATGCACGGCGGCAATGGCCGTGCCGTTCATGCGCTTGCGGGTAATGTCATACCCGGCGGACTGGGCCGCGTTTAGAAAGCGGGAATACATAGAGGCCGCCTCGGCCCGGGTGGCGTGGCCGCCGGGACGGAAGTTGCCGTTGTCGTCGCCATTGATCACCCCGGCCCGGACGCACTTGTCCACCGCGCCTTTCGCATAGCCGGAGATGGAGCCGCCGTCCTTAAAGTTCCGGGCGGGGCGCACGGCGGGCAGCTCCAGGCCCATGGCGTTGGCATAGTTCACGATCAGCACCGCCATGTCCTGACGGGTCACCTGGCGTTCCGGGTTGAAATGCCCCCCGCCCGCGCCGCTGGTAATGCCCGCCTCGCTGACCCAGTTGATGTACTTGTTGGCCCAGCCCTGGGCCCATACGTCGGAAAAGGGGCCCTTATAGTTGTACTCGTTCAGCTCCCCCTCGCCCAAGGCCGTGCGGGCCAGCATGGTCACAAACTCCGCCCGGGTCACATCGCCCTGGGGCGCGAAGGTGTCCGGGTCCTTGCCCTTCATAATGCCCCGGTCCACCAGGTCCTCCACGGCCCCGGCGTACCAGATGCCCGAGGGCACGTCGGAGAAGGCCCGCGCCCGGGGCTGCGCCGGAAGCCCGGCAAAAAAGACCGCAAGGGCCAGAAAGGTCCCGCAAAAGGCTTGAAAGCTCCGTTTTCTCTTCATCTCGTTTCTCCCTTCTTAAAACAAAATCAGGGCGCTTCCAAAACGGCCGAGGCCGCGCCGGAATCAGCCCAACCCAAGGCGTTCCGGCCGTCCCGCCTCACGAATCTGCCCAAAGGCGGGACGGCCAAAATGCCAGCTCATTGTAAATTATACCACTAAACGCCCAGGATGTCCACACAAACGTAAAAATGGGAGACATTTCCACTTTTGGAAAAATTATCTATGAAACAATAAAAACATTTGCATTTTCGCGCGGTTTCCTGTAATATAGTAGATACCGGGTCCTCGCCCGGTTTTTCCAAAACGAATCTACATACTTTGGAGGGTATCCTTATGATCTGTCCCAACTGCGGCCGGGAAATTCCCGACGGAACCATCTGCCCCTGCGCCCTGGAGGCAGCCGCGCCTCCCCTTTCCGACAATCCGGCGGTCAACGTGATCAAAACCGCCGGCTCCTCCGGGCTGGGGCTGGCCCTTGCGGTCCTGCTGTCCCTTTCGGCGCTGCTGGCCATCTTCTCTTCCCTGGGCACCAGTCAGGCCCTGGACAATCTGTACTATTACGCCTACACGGCCGGCCTGGACATGGACGTGATTCTCCGCATGATGGAGTATTCCCGGTCCTCCTCCCTGGCCAGCGCGGTGCTGGGGTCCATCCCCGCCATTTTGATGGCCGTGGCCGCCTGGATCCACTTTGGCACCTGCCGCAGCCGGGCCAGCGGGAACATCTCCACGGCGGGCCTTACCATCTATAAGGTGCTGGCCTATATCGGCCTGATCGGCCTGTGCCTGGCCGCCCTTCTGGTGGTAGGCCTTTTGGGCATCCTGATCTTTGCCGCCGCTGCCGATACGCTTTCCCTGGGGGATTTTGCCGCGCAGTTTGGAAGCTACGACGCGGACGAGGCCAAGCTGGCCCTAACCATCATCTTTGCCACCTTTGCCGCTTTCCTCGCCTTTTTTATGGCCCTGGCCATCGCCTATCAGGCGGGGCTCATCCGCACCATCAACCGGGTGAAGGCCGTGGCCACCACCGGCCTTGCGGACAACCGGGTTTCCAGCTATGTCATCGGCATGAACTACGTGCTGGCCGCGTTCAGCATTCTTTCGGGCCTGTTCAGCCTGTTCTTCTCGCCCCTGAGCGCCATTGCCAGCTTTGCCTCCGCGGGGGGCGGGATCGTGGCCTCCCTGCTGCTGAGCCGCTACCGCAAGGCCATGAACCTGGTGATCTTCCCGCCGGTTATGCCGCCCATGCCCCAGCCGGTTTACGCGGCCCAGCCGGAGCCCTCCGCTCCCGAGGACGGACCCCGGGAGGGGGAGCAGCCTCCCCAGGAGTGAGCCATGCGGGAGTTCTTTCTGACCCTGCCCGGCCTGCCGGAAAACGGCACGGTCTTCCGCCGCAGGGCGGCCCGGGGGATCATCCGCCAAGGGGGGCGCTTCCTGCTCGTCCGCACGGACGCGGGGGATTATAAATTCCCCGGCGGCGGAGTGGAGGAGGGCGAGACTCTGGAATCCGCCCTGTGCCGGGAGGTGCGGGAGGAAACGGGCTATACGCTGGCGGGCGCTCCCTCTGCCTACGGGGTGGTTCACGAGCGCCGCCGGGGCCGGACCGCCGATATCTTAGAGATGGACTCTTACTATTTTTTCTGTGATATAAGCGGAGAAGCCGCCCCACTGCGGCTGGACCCATACGAGGCCGAGGAGCATTTCCGCCCGGTATGGGTCCCCCTGGAAGAGGCCCTGTCCGCCAACCGAGCCGTTCCCGGGGCCACGCCCTGGGTGGACCGGGAGATTCTGGTGATGGAGGCGCTGCTGGGAGGGCGTGAAACGTGGGAATCGTAACCGTACTGGAAATTGGGAGCGGTCTTTTTCAAGCGGGGCGGCTTATCGTAAATTAACCTTAGGGGAAGGAGCCTCCCCGCCCGGTCCATTTGAAGCGCGTTAACGATAACCATAAAAAAGAGAGGGGGGCCAATGGGCTTTCCCTCTCTTTTTTGTCTCGTGGCTCATTTTCCCCCCGCCACCCGCTCCGCGCAGCGGACGCCGTCCACCGCCGCCGACACGATGCCTCCCGCGTAGCCCGCCCCCTCGCCGCAGGGGTAGAGGCCCCGCAGGGCCGGGCATTGCAGGCTCTCGTCCCGCAGCACCCGCACCGGGGAGGAGCTCCGGGTCTCCGGCGCGGTGAGCACCGCGTCTCCCTGGTCAAAGCCCCGCAGCTGCCGCCCCAGCAAGGGCAGCGCGGTCCGCAGGGAGTCTGCGGCAAAGTCCGGCAGGCAGAGGCTCAGGTCCGCCGGGACCACGCCGGGCCGGTAGCTGGGCCGCACCCCGCCGAAGCCCCGGCTGGGCGTACCGGCTAAAAAGTCGGCCACCCGTTGGGCCGGGGCGCTGTAGTCTCCCCCGCCCAGCCGGAACGCCGCCTGTTCAATCCGGCGCTGAAAGGCCACACCGGCCAGGGGGCCCGGCCCGCCGAAGTCCTCCGGCCCCACCCCCACCAGCAGGGCGGAATTGCTGTTTTCCCCGTCCCGGGCCCAGGCGCTCATGCCGTTGGTCACCACCCCGCCGGGCTCCGAGGCCGCGCCGGTCACCGTGCCCCCAGGGCACATGCAGAAAGTGTACACCCCCCGCCCGTTGGGCAGCCGCCGGTGGAGCTTGTACTCCGCCGCGCCCAGCCGGGGATGCCCCGCAAAGGGCCCGTACTGGGCCCGGTCCACCAGCGCCGCCGGGTGCTCGATCCGCACGCCCACGGAAAAAGCCTTGGGCTCCAGGGGAAGGCCCGCCTCCTCCAGCAGGGCGAACACGTCCCGGGCGCTGTGGCCCACCGCCAAAATGGCGTGCCGGGTCTCGATGAGCTCCCTCTTGCCCGCCGCTTCCACCCAAAGGCCCGTGAGCTGGCCGTCCTGAGCCCGAAGCCCCGCCAGCCTGGTGGAAAACCGCACCTGCCCGCCCAGGCGGAGGATTTGGTTCCGGATGTTTTTTACCACGCCCGGCAGGCGGTCCGTGCCGATGTGGGGCTTGGCGTCGGTGAGGATGGCCTCCGGCGCGCCGGCCGCGGCCAGCTCTTCCAGCACCTTGCGGATGCGCCCGTCCCCGGTGCCGGTGGTGAGCTTGCCGTCGGAAAAGGCCCCGGCCCCGCCTTCGCCGAACTGCACGTTGCATTCGGGGTTCAGGCGGCGCTCCTGCCAGAAGGCCTTCACGGCGGCCTCCCGCTCCTCCACCGGCAGGCCCCGTTCGATGACCAGCGGACGCATGCCGCACTGGGCCAGCACCAGGCCCGCGAACAGCCCCGCCGGGCCCAGGCCCACCACCACCGGCGGCTGGTCGAGCTTCCGGCCCGGGGGCGGCTCATAGCGGTAGGGCTCCACCCGGCGGGCCCCAGCCGTCCGCCGGAGCAGCTTGTCCTCGTCCCCGTCCGCCGCCGCGTCCACGGCGCAGACAAAGTGGACTTCCTCCTTCTTCCGGGCGTCCACCGATTTTTTTGCCAATTTGACGCCGGCCAGGGCCCACGGGGGCAGGCGCAGCTTCTTTGCCGCCGCCCGCCTCAGGTCCTCCTCGGTAAAGTCCAGTTCCAAACGCAGGCCGTCTATGCGTATCATGCTCCGCTTCCTCCCTTTTTCCCCATGCTTTCCCCGGCGGTCAGCCCGGTGGCCCAGGCCCAGTGCAGGTTGTAGCCGCCGCAGTCCCCGTCCAGGTCCAGCAGCTCTCCGGTCAGGTACAGCCCCTTCTGGCGGCGGGACTCCATGGTGCTCAGGTCCACCTCCCCCAAGGGCACGCCTCCGGCGGTGGCCTGGGCCTGGTCCCAGCCCAGCGGCCCGGAGACCGGCAGGGAGAAGCCCTTGGCCAGTTCTGCCGCCCGGCGCAGGTCCTCCCGGCTCAACTGGGAGAAGCGCCGCCCACCCCAGCCCAGGGACTTGGCCAGCTCCTGGCCCACCCGCAGGTTCATCACCCCCGCGAACAGCCCGCCGGCCGGGCGCTCCGGAAAGGCGGCGCATTGGCCGCGAAGAAAGGCTTCCAGCTCTTCGGAGGCCATCTCCTCCGCCAGGTCCAGGCGCAGGGCAAGGCCTCCCCCGGCCAGGCCCCGCAGGCGGGCGGACAGGTTCATCACGCAGACGCCCGACACGCCGCCCTGGCTGAAGATCACCTCGCCGCTCTCGGCCCCCAGCTCCCGGCCCCACTGGCACAGGGCGGCCCGGGCCTTGCAGCGCATGCCCTTAAGAGGGCGGGTCAGCCGCTCCGGCACGGCAAGGCCCGTCAGGGAGGGGCTCAGCCCGGTGACGCTGTGGCCGAAGCCCCGGGCCAGCTCATAGCCAAGGCCGCCGGAGTGCTTGGGCGAGGCCTGGCCTCCGCAGGCCAGGGCTAGGCGCTGGGCGAAGAGCTCCCGGCCGTCCGCGCCGGTAAGAAGAAAGCCCCCCGCCTCCGCCGCGGCTCGCTCCACCCGAAAGCCGCAGAGCAGCTCCAGCCCGGCGGCCTCGCAGGCGGACCAGAGGGCCTGCAGCACCGCCGCGGCCTGGAGGCTTCGGGGATAGACCCGGCCCTCCCCGTCCGTGCGGGTGAGCAGGCCGGCGGAGCGGAAAAAGCCCTCCACGCGCTCCGCCGGCCAGCGGGCCAGCAGGGGCGCGGCCAGGGCGGCGTCCCCGTGGTAAAATTCCGGAGAGATCTGCCGGTTGGTCAGGTTGCAGCGGCCGTTGCCCGTGGCCAGCAGCTTTTTCCCCGGCTTGGGGTTTGCCTCCAGCAGGACCACGCCCCCGCCTCCCTGGGAAGCGGCCAGCGCCGCCGCCAGCCCGGAGGCCCCGGCCCCCACAACAGCGGCCCGGCAGCGCCTCACAGCACCAGGCCCAAAAGGCCGTAGGACAAGATGCACATAATGATATCCGCCGCCAGCGTGCCCAGGGCCACGGAGAGCATGGCAGACTTAAAATCCATCTTCATCAGCGCCGCCGCCAGGGAACCGGTCCAGGCCCCGGTGCCGGGCAGGGGGATGGCCACGAAGATCAGCAGCCCCAGGGTCTTGTAGCGGTTGATCTTGTCAAACTTGCTGCGGCCCTTCTCCTCCATGCGGTCCACCAGCTTGACAAAGCGGGTGTTGCGCATCCAGTCGAAAATTTTGTTGATAAAAAGGAGAATAAAGGGCACGGGCAGAATGGTGCCGACGAGGCAGATGAAAAAGGCGGAGAACATGGGCAGGCTTAAAAGCTTGGAGGCCAAAATGCCCCCCCGCAGCTCGATGACGGGCATAAGGGACAGGAGAAAAACCGTGAGCTCCGCGGGGATGGTCTGGCTGAAAAATTGCACGAGGATTTCGACTAGGTGTTCCATGTTTGACTTCCTTTAATTTAAATTTCCGGGATGTTGCTCCGCCAAGAAACAATTCGGAATGCTGGGGGCGGGACTGCGTCCCGAGGGGGGTGGGCGTCTGCCAGTGGCAGACAAGCTGCGAACCGACCGAGCCGGCAGGCGAGACCCCGACGGCCCTTTTTGAGTGAATGGCCTCCGGGCGCAAAGAACGCGCCCTGCGGCAAGGTCGTGGGGCTCTGCCCCACACCCTGCCAGGGGCCTAACGCCCCTGGACCGCGTCTGTTGCCTACTGTTAACTGGCGGGGTGATAGATAGCTTGGGCGTGCCCAAAGGCGCGGGCGCTTCCCATATTTTTCTATTATAGCCGGAAATTCTCCTTATTGCAAGTCTTTCTCCAAATCCGGAAGTGTCCAAACCACGCGCTTTGTCAACAAGAAAGCCCACGGAGCACAAACGTAAAAGTTTCGTCAACCTTTACAAAGGTTGCGGGGTTCTTAGGGGCAGAGCCCCTAAGCCGCCGGAGGCCACTCCGTAAAACTTCAAAAACCGCTCCCTTTGAACTCTCCCTCTAAATCCCCGAACCGGTAGCCCAGGTCCTCCCACTTGCCCAGCAGCTCATCCAAGATCTCCCCGTTGGTTTTGGAGGTGCTGTGCAGCAGCACCACCGCGCCCGGGTGGACCCGGGGCAGCAGCTTGTCGTAAGCCTGCTGGGGCGTAGGCTGGTCGTTTTCGTACCAGTCCACATAGGCCAGGCTCCAAAACACCGTCTTATACCCCAGCTTCTGGGCCATTTTCAGGTTGCTCTCGCAGAACTTCCCCTGGGGCGGCCGGTAGAGCTTGGGCATATCGCTCCCCACGACCTCCCGGTACAGCGCCTCGTTCTTCTCCAGCTCCGTCCGGAAGCTGGCCTCGTCCCCAATGGCCGACATGTCCGGGTGGCTGTAGGTGTGGTTGCCCACGGTGTGGCCCTCCTCCACCATGCGGCGCACCAGGTCCGGCTGGGTCTCGAAATAGTTGCCCACCAAAAAGAACGTGGCCTTTACGTTGTGCTTTTTCAAGGCGTCCAAAATTTTCCCCGTGCTGCCGTTTTCAAAGCCCGCGTCAAAGGTCAGGTACAGCACCTTTTCCTCGGTCTCCATGCGGTAAACGCTGTCAAAGCCCGCCAGGTACTCCGCCGTGGCGTTGGCGACGGGCGGCTGGCCCTCCTGCTGGAAGCTCAGCCCCCAGTTGGTGATCTCCCCCGAGGCCATGCGGGCCTCCCGCCCGCCCCGCAGCTCGTACATGGCGGCCAGAGAGAGAATCAGCGCCACCGCCGCCACGGCCAGCGTGGACCAATGGTTTTTGAAAAACATTTTTAAGCTGTTCATTCTGCATCCCCCCATTTAACACAAAATATGAGGGCTTTGCGGCCCGCAGAACCAAAGCCTTGATTTATTTGGAAAGATGCTGTATGATTTCTGTAAGAAACTCCTGACCCTTTTGTAAGATTCAGCGGCTATACTGAGTGGAGAATATAACTGCCGGAGGTACCGAGCATGGACAGCGAAACCAAGAACATTCTCGTGGTGGACGACGACCGGGAGATCGTCCGGGCCATCGCCCTGACCCTGGAGGCCGAGGGCTACACGGTCCTCAAGGCCTATGACGGCCTGGAGGCCCTGGACCTGGTCACCACCAAAAACATCCACCTGGTCATCATCGACGTAATGATGCCCAAGCTGGACGGCCTCTCCGCCATTATGCGCATTCGGAACGGAAAGAACCTGCCCATCATCGTGCTCTCCGCCAAAAGCGAGAACAGCGACAAGATTCTGGGCCTTTCCATGGGCGCGGACGACTATGTGACCAAGCCCTTCAACCCCATGGAGCTGGCCGCCCGGGTCAAGTCCCAGCTGCGGCGCTACACCAGCCTGGGGGACATCAACTCCCGGGGGGAGAAGGTCATTGTCAACGGCCGGCTGCGCTTCAACCTGGACGAGCACGTGCTCTACGCGGACAACGAGCCCGTGAAGCTCACGGCCACGGAGACCAAGATCGTGGAGCTCTTAATGCGCAACCCGGGCCGGATCTTCCCGGCGGAGGAGATTTACAGCAAGATCTGGAACGAGTCGGCCTATTCCACGGAGAATACGGTCATGGTACACATCCGGCGCATCCGGGAGAAGATCGAGATCAACCCCAGCGAGCCGGAATACTTAAAGGTGGTGTGGGGCATTGGATACAAATTTGAAAAGCACTAGCCAGAGGGAGTCCCGCCGGAACACTTTCGCGGGGCTGCTCTCCTGGGTCAGCCTGCTGCTGATCCTCTGCGCGGCCTGCTGCGCGGCCATCTTCTTCCTGATGGTGCTGGCCAACCCCCGCACCCTGGACTACGCCGCCAGCCACCTGCAGCAGTTCGCGGGAAGCCCCTCCCCCACCCTGCCCGATATGGAGGGAACCTTTGTGGAGGCCATGCCCCACGAGGAGATGGTCTACACCTATACGGTGCAGGTCATCAGCGCGCTGGCCATTCTGCTGACGGCCCTGGTGCTGGTCTTCCTCTTCCGGCAGGACCGCTATGCCTTTGAGGACATGGTGGCCCGGGGCCTGGGCCGGATCTGGGTGGAGCTGAAGCTGGCCTCGCTGCTGGCGGTCCTGATGGTCTGCATGAGCGTCCTGGCCTGGGGCAGCGCGGCGGAAAAGTCCTTTGGCGTCACCATCGCCTGCGTGCTCACGGTCTACCTGCTGTGCCTGGACGTAAGCCGGAACCGGCGGTTTTTCGGGCACAACATCATCCACTCCGTCCTCGTCCGGGTAAACGATTACCACGGCATGACCACCTTTCAGCAGCGGGCGGTGCGGCGGGCCTACGCCACCATTGCCATTGTGCTGGCGTTAATCGTCCTGGGCGCGGCGGGCTTCGGCGTGGCCATGAACTTCCTCTATGGACACGAGGGCTATAGAAAGCTGGCCCTTGCCATCCCCCTTACCGCCGTTGTGGGCATTACCGGCACGGTGTGGTGGTACATTCTGGCCCTCAAGCGGGACCTGTCGGACTGGAACCTTTTGATGGACCAGATCACCGAGATGTACGGCGGCGACCTGAACGCGGTGAACCATGTGCCCCCCACCTCCAACCTGTACGACTGCGCCATGCAGCTGAACATGATCCGCACCGGGGTGCAGAAGGCGGTGGAGGAGGGCACCAAGGCGGACCGCACCAAGATTGAGCTGATCACCAATGTGTCCCACGACATCAAGACCCCCCTGACCTCCATCATCAGCTACGTGGAGCTGCTGAAAAAGGAGGACCTGCCCCCCGCCGCGGCGGACTATGTGAGCACCATCTCCCAAAAGGCCCAGCGCCTCAGCGGCATCGTGCAGGACGTGTTCGAGGTGAGCAAGGCGGCCACGGGGAACATCAGCCTGAGCCTGGAGGACCTGGACGTGGGCCGGCTGCTGCGGCAGACCTTTGGGGAGATGGAGGAGACCGTCCAGCGCTCCCAGCTCCAGTGGCGGGTGGACATTCCGGAAGCGCCCATGCTCATCCACGCCGACGGCCAGCGGCTGTACCGGGTCTTTCAGAACCTGATCCGCAACTGCGCCCAATACTCCTTGGAGGGCTCCCGGGTCTATGTGACCCTCTCCGTCCAGGCGGGGCTGGCCCAGGTGACCGTGCGCAACATCTCCCGCACGGAGATTACCATGAACGGCGAGGACCTGACCGCCCGGTTCGTGCGGGGGGACCAAAACCGCACCACCGAGGGCAGCGGCCTGGGGCTCTCCATTGCCAAAAGCTTCACCGAGGCCTGCGGCGGGCACTTCTTCGTGCGCACGGACGGGGATTTGTTCATCGTCACGGTGCAGTTCCCCCTGGTGGAACCCAAGGAGCCGGTGCTCCGGCTGGAACCGGAGGAAGCCTGAGCCAGTTTCTTGAAACAAGCAAGGAGTGTTTTTTATGCCAAAGCTCATCATACTGCGGGGCAACTCCGGCAGCGGCAAAACCACCGCGGCCCGGGCCCTGCAGGAAAAGCTGGGCCCCAACACCATGCTGCTCTCCCACGACATGATCCGCATGCAGGTGCTCCACGTTTGGGGCCGGGAGGGCGTGGAAAAGTCCCTGCCCCTGATGATAGCGCTGCTGCGCTATGGGCGGCGGCACTCGGAGGTCACCATTTTAGAGGGCATTCTGCCCGCGGAGGACTACCTGCCTCTTTTTGAGGCGGCCGTGGAGGAGTATGGGCCCGATATTTTCGCCTACTATTACGACCTGCCCTTTGAGGAGACCCTGCGCCGCCACAGCGCCAAGCCCAACCGGGACGAGTTCGGCGAGGCGGAGATGCGCCGCTGGTGGCGGGAAAAGGATCTGCTGCCCAACATCGCCGAGGAAATTTTCACCGCCGGGCTGAGCCTGGAAGAGGCGGTGGCGCGGATCTGCCGGGACCTGGAGGAGAAAGCGTAAAATGAAGAACCCGCTTGACATGGCGTTCAAGTGGGTTCTTTTGCTGAGGGTGGGGCGTTGTTATGGAAAGATAGAAGGGGTCCCTCCCGCCGGAAAGGATGCGCCCGGCTGCTCTTTTCCTGTGCCGCCCGGTGGCTTTCCCCTATGATGGGGTCCTTTGCTCCCACACCCCGTCCAGCCAGGCCTTGGCCAGCTGGGGCCAGACTTCCACCTGGCGGCAGTCCTTTTCCAGCTGGGCCCGGTAGGCCGGGTCTCCCTCCTGGGGCGGGGCGAAGAAGCCGTCCAGCGCGTCCGCCGCCACGCCGGGGAGCGCGCCGGAACGTGCGGCCTCCCGCAGCTTGACCAGCTGCCCGGTGGTGTAGGGCTCGCCAAAGTCCGACCGGAGCCAGGCGGCGTCGGCCAGGGCCAGACCGTGCTGGCCCTTGGTGAACACATGGTGGGCGAAGTCCACCCCGGCGGCCCGGCAGGCTTGAGCAAACAGGTAGCTGTTTTCCACCGGCACGGCCCCGTCTTCGGCGGTCTGCCACAGGAAGCAGGGGGGCGTGTGGGGGCCCACGTGGTTTTCCAGGCTCATATAGGCCAGGTCCTCCGGGGAGGCCTCCGGCCCCAGCAGGTTTTCAAAGGAGCCCCGGTGGGCATATTCCCCGGCGGTGATCACCGGGTAGCTGAGAATGGCGGCGTTGGGCCGGTTGGAGAAGGAGGCGTAGGCCGGGTCCGGGTCCTGTACGTCCGGCCAGTGGACGCACAGGCTGGCGGACAGGTGCCCCCCGGCGGAGAAGCCGCAGACGGCCAGCCGGTCCGGGTCGATGTGGAACCCAGCGGCGTTTCTGCGCACAAAGCGCACGGCCCGGGAAAGGTCCCGAAGAGGCCGCATGCCCAAAGGGGCGCTGCCCAGGGGGTTCACCGTGTAGGTTAAAACAAAGGCGTTATACCCAGCCTCATAAAAGCTTTCCGCCACAGGCCCGCCCTCGCTGGGGGCCACAAAGCAGTAAGCGCCCCCGGGCGCCACCACCATGGCCGGGCGCTCCTGGGCGTCCGGGTGGACATAGCCGGTCAAAAATGGGACGAAGCCCCCGGAGTGGGGGTAGTCATATTCCGAGGGATCCCAGAGGATGTATGTTTGATTTGTCATGTTGGGGCTCCTTTCCATTAAGCCGTTTCCGTTCGCCGCGTTTTGCTTTCCTTCCTATGTAAGGCAGAGCGCCATCGGCGGCGCCAAAAAACACAAAATAAATCTACTCTACCTCGATATAGCAATATCCATAGAACCCCTCAAATCCCTTATAATTTCTTCCCGGAAGAAAATACATGCCATACCGGTAAGAACCTTTTCGTTGGAAAAGCTGTTTTGGAACATCTCTCATAGTAACGTCATGGGTACCGGCCAGAAAAATCAAGGCATCAGCGGGAATCATGTCATATTCTGGCTTTGGAAGGCGGTACACCACATGCCACTCTCCATTTTGGCAGTACTCGATCCATTCGTCTCTGTGATGAGGCCCAGGCGGCCAGTCCACAGAGCGGTCTGTGGTCACCTCCATATGAATGTCCACCGATGTGCTGGAAGCCGGCTCCATGGACACATACTCCCAGCTGACGATCCCCGGCACGGGCTCCATCTCCTGGGCGGGCTCCCAAAGGGGAAACGGCTGCGGGCGGAGGAGAGCCCAGAGCCCCGCGCCGCCCAGGAGCAGAGCCGCCAGCGCCAGCAGCAGAGCGCGGTTCTTTGGCTTTTTCACGAGATTGCCCCCCTAGTCTTTTGCCTTTTATATTAAGATATCACAAACCCAACAAAACATCAAGCATAACCTCACAAAAGGGAGTGTCCAAATGCGTTGATAAATGGGGATAGGATGGTTAGTGAGCCAGTAAAAGTTTTGTCCACTTTTTCAAAAGTGGCGGGGTGTGGGGGGGAGCCCCACGGTCTTGCCGTAATGCGCGACCTTTGCGCATGGAGGGGGAAGCTTCCCAGTGGGAAGCGCTCTGACCCAACCGAGCCGGCAGGCGAGACCCCACTCCGTAACCCTTCAAAAACCGCGCACTTGGGCGCTCCCCCTCACAAAACCTCAAAAAATTGGGCCCGGCTGCAACCTTTTCCCCCTCCCCCGCGCCTAATGGGTGTAAAAGCTTTTACAGACGTTCCACAGAAAGGAGTGATTCGATGCCGTTTGCCCTGGAAAAGCTGGTGCGCAACGCTCAGGCGGGGGACAAGGAGGCGTTCATCGCGCTGATGGAGTCCCACAAGCTGTCCATGAGCCGGGCCGCCCTGGCCATCCTCCACAACAAGGAGGACGCCGCCGACGCCATCGCCGAAACCGTGATGGAGGCCTTTGCCCAGCTGCACACCCTGCGCCAGCCCAAGTACTTTAAAACCTGGATGACCCGGGCGCTGATCTGCAACTGCTACGACATCCTGCGCCAGCGCCAGCGGTACGTGCCCCTGGACCAGGCCCCGGAGCCCGCCGGAGGCGAGCCCAACGACCAGGCGCTGGATATCCGGGAGAGCCTGGCCGCTTTGGCGGAGAACGACAGGCTGGTGCTGACCCTGCACTATATGGACGGTCTGAAGATAAAAGAGATCGCCAAGGTTCTGGGAGTCAAGGAAGGGGCTGTAAAGTCCCGGCTGATGCGCGGCCGGAACCGGCTGCAAAAAATATACCTGGAAAGAGAGGGGAATCCCTGTGAAGCAAAATAGAGAAGCCCTGCGCTATGAGGCACAGGCGGAGCTGGAGCTCCAGACCGTGCCGCCCGTCATTGAAAACAAGCTGCGGCAGGTCTATGCCGAGCTGCCCGAAAAGGTTCCCGCCCGGAAAAGAATTCTGCCCCGGTGGGCGCAGCGCTCCCTGGCCACCGCCGCCAGCCTGGCCACCGCCTTCACGGTGCTGCTAGGCGTGAACGGGGCCAACCCCGCCCTGGCCGAGAGCCTGCCCTTTGTGGGCGGCATTTTCCAGAACATCAACCGGGAGTTTGTGCCCACGCAGAACCTGACGGAGGCCCAGCGGCGCGTCAGCGATATGGCTGTGCCTGTGGGGGAAAACCAGGAGACCAGCGTCACCGTGCCCGCCGGGGGAATGCTGGAAAAGCCCCTGACCGCCTCTTTGAAAGAGGTCTACTATGACGGCAGCTTCGTGTTCGCGGGGATTGAGTTCCAGATCGACGCGGACAGCGACAGCCTCTCTGAGAAATACGATGAAAACTACGACGTGCTCCTCAACGGCGAGAGCCAGGTGGCCCACGATGAAAACGGCACGGTAACGGGGCGCTATGATAATGGCAGCGGATTCGTGGACATGTCCGATGGTGCCGGTTGGACCCAGGTGGAGCGGGGCCGCTATATCACCCAGCGGGCCTTCCGGGTGCCGGACGCCTTGCAGGGGGCCGAAAGCCTGGAGGTCACCCTTTCCTTCGCGGGCATCAACGATAACAGTAACCTGCTCACATCCGTGAACAGTACGCCCTTTACGTTGGACTTCACAGCCCAAAAGACGGAGGCGGCCATCCGTACCGCCGTCTGCCAGGGCGCGGAGATGGGCGGCGTGCGGCTGCTGAGCGCCTACACCACCCCGGCGGCTACCTATATCCAGGTGGAGTACCCCAAAAGCTATGTGAACCCGGCTATGGGCGCGGCCTTTGAGGACGGCATTGCCATCGGCTATTACGGCGGAAACGAGGGGGCCGTCTGCCTGTGCGCCACAGAGGCGGACCTGGGCAACGGCATGCTCCAGAAAAGACTGGTGCTGGCCGGCCTGAAGGAAGACGAGAGCCGCAAAGTGGTCTGCTGGCTGTTTGACAAGAACGGCTCCGGCCAGTACGAAGCGGTGTTTATCCTCGACTTTGCCGCCGGCACCGTGGAGCTTGGCAGCGCGGAAGACGTGCAGGCCGCGCCGGTGTTCGACTATGCCTGCGGCGCGGAGGCCGTGAAGGCCCTGGCCGGCGGCGAATACGCCATAGAGAAGATCCATCTGGACCAGGATAAGCCCATGGTGTATCTCATGACCGGCGACAAGAAGCGGGACCTGCGCGTGGAGTTCTGGCAGGAGGGCGCCCGCGCCTGCACCGCCTATTCGGACGGGTATTCCTGGAGGGACGACGCGCTTTACTGGGAGTACTACAACCTGAAAAACGGCAGCTCGATGTCACGGGACGAGGACAGGTACGAGGGCACGGAGCACCGGCAGCACATGCTCTTCGTTCCCGAGCTCTATGTGTCCTTGGACCCCGGCCTGCCGGTTACCGTAAAGGTCTTCGATAAGGATTCCGGCGACGGGCTGCTGGCCCAGGAGGTAGCCCTGACCCAAAGCCAGCTCTACGACGAGCCGGAATATATCCCCGCCCCCGAAGACCTCGTGGGTACGGAGGACGGCGCGGTAAGCAGCGAAGTACAAGAATAATGGGAGAGGACCTCGCCGGAAGCGGCGGGGTCCTGCTTTGTGCGTTCTTAAGACCTTGGGGGCTCTG
Organism: uncultured Oscillospiraceae bacterium; assembly: GCA_948471095.1. GTDB lineage: Bacteria > Bacillota > Clostridia > Oscillospirales > Acutalibacteraceae > Acutalibacter. The sequence goes on along the minus strand of CAOKRG010000010.1, from coordinate 47,202 downwards.
CCCCCAATCCCCTGCCACCTTTTGAAAAAGGTGGGCGAAAACTTTGGCACGATTTTTGGGAGGCGATACAGCAAGCTTGGCGCTCGGTTTGCAGATTGGTAGAAACGGGGCCTACCGCTTCCGCGCTTTTGTCCGTGCCCAACCCGAAAGCGCAGACAGGAACGTTTTCGTGACTTGGCGGACGGGGCTCAAAGCTCCTGCGGTCTAAAAATGGCTACATATAGTGATACCTCTTCCGCTTGGCGAAAAGGAAGATGACGGAGATAATGCAGGCGAAGACGTCGGCCACGGTGACGGACCACCAGACGCCGTCCAGACCCAGCAGGGCGGGAAGGGCCAGCACGCAGATGATCTGGAAGACCAGGGAGCGCAGAAAGGAGATGGCCGCGGAAATAGCGCCGTTGTTGAGGGCGGTGAAGAAGCTGGACGCGAAGATGTTGAACCCAGCCAGCAAAAAGGACCAGGAGAACACCACAAAGGCATGCTGGGTCATTTGGGAGAGCTCCTGGTCGTAGCCCACGAAGACGTTGGCCAGGGGTTTGGCCAGGGCTCGGGAGAGGAGCATCATCAGCACCCCAGCGGAAAGCATAAGGACCACGCTCTTTTTCAGCAGGCTCTTGAGCTCTTTGTGGTTTCCGGCCCCGTGGTGGTAGCCCACAATGGGCGTGCTGGCCACCGTGTAGCCGATGAACGCCGCCACAAAGATAAAGGACACATACATCAGCACGCCGTAAACCGCCACGCCGTCCTCCCCGGCGAAGCGCAGGAGCTGGTAGTTGTAGAGCATCCCCACGATGGAGCCGGAGATGTTGGACATGAGCTCTGAGGAGCCGTTGCCGCAGGCTTTCAGCAAAACGCGGAGCTCCAGGCGGGTTTTGGTCAGGCGGAGCAGGCTGGAGTTAGGCCGGAGAAAATAAAACAGCGGCAGCACCCCGCCCACCAGCTGGCTGACGCCGGTAGCCAGCGCGGCCCCGGCCACGCCCCAGCGGAACACGGCGATGAAAAGCGCGTCCAGGGCCATGTTGGTCACCCCGGCGGCCACGGTATAGACCAGCCCCAGCTTGGGCTTTTCCGCGGTGGAGAGAAAGGTCTGGAAGACGTTTTGCAGCATAAAGGCCGTGGTAAAGGCCACCACAATGCGGCCATAGACCACGCAGTCGTCCATCATGGCGTCCGTGGCGCCCAGCAGCCGGGCGGCCTGAGGCATGGCGGCAATGCCGAAGGCGGAGAGCCCCGCGCCCAACAGCAAAGTAAACAGCACCATCATGGTGAAATAGCGGTTGGCGGCGGGCTTGTCCCCCTCGCCCAAGGTTTTGGCCACCAAAGCGCTGCCGCCGGTGCCCACCATAAACCCCACGCCGCCCAAGATCATGGTGAAGGGCATAATCAGGTTAATGGCCGCGAAGGGCGTCTTGCCCACGAAGTTGGAGACAAAAAGGCCGTCCACCACGCCGTAGATGGAGGTAAAAATCATCATCATGATGGGCGAAATGGCAAAACGCAAAAGCTTTTTGTAGGTAAAATGATCGGATAATTGGATTTGCATAGTTCCTCCTAAATAGACGAATCAGCGAGCTAGTCCTGATTTTCCGCCTGGAGGCCCGCTTCCTCCAAGCGCTCCACATACTTTTTGTAGAGCCGCAGAAATTCTTCGGCCTCCTCCGGCTCCATGGCCTGAAACGCCCCCTGCTCCGCTTGGATGATCCGGTCCGCGGTCTGCCCGGCCAGGACCGCGCCTTTCTCCGTCAGAGTGATGACCCGGGTGCGGCGGTCCTCCCCGGCGGAGAGGGTCAGGTACCCTTCGGCCTCCAGGCTTTTCAGGGCGGAGTTGATGGTCTGCTTTGGCTGGAGCAGCTGCTGGCACAGGCGCTTTTGCGTAACCGGCGGCTCTTCCGCCCGCAGGGTGTAGAGGAGCCACAGGGCGCACTCCGGCACGCCCAGCCGCCGGGCGGCGTTCCGGTAAAAGCTGTCGCTTTCCTTTAAAATGTTGTTATAGCGCTTCAACCAAGGGTCGAGCGGCGGGTTTTTCATGGTACTCCTCCTCAAAGCCGTTTTTCCGAAATCGGACTGTTCTTATTATAGTCCGGTTTCAGACTTTTGTCAAGGGGAAAATGGGAAGGGAGTGTCCAGCCGCATCGATTCACATGCAAGCTCTGATAGCGAGCCAGTAAAAGTTTCGTCCTTCTCGACTGCCGTCTCGGTCGAGTTGACGAAGTCAACTCGTGCGCTGGGAGAATCGCTCTACTTGGCTTTGCCAAGTAGCCGGCGATTTCCCGTCGCCGACCGAAGCGGCAGCGGAGAATGACGAAACTTTTACTGTTGCGCTCAGGAAGCTTTCTCCGTATAAAACACGCGTTTGGCCGCTCCCCTTTCATCTTCCGCCTTGCCTTTTTGCCCGGGTTTTGTTATAATTAGAAAATAGAAACCCAAACTATACCAAAAGCATCTTCTGGAAGGGGGCGGCGGCACGGCTGGGGAAAAGAAAAACGGATTTATGAAGGGGGCGGCCATTCTCTCCGCCTCCACCTTGCTTGTCAAGCTTTTGGGCCTGCTGTTCTCCATTCCGCTGGCCAATTTCATCAGCGCCGAGGGAATGTCCTACTTTTACGGCGCTTATGACATCTTTACCATATTCCTAATGCTCTCCACCGCGGGCCTGCCCATCGCGGTCTCCCGCATGGTCAGCACCGCCTATGCCCGGGGCTGCCGCAAGGAGGCGGACCAGGTCTTTTCCGTGTCCTTCTGGCTGTTTTTCGGCATCGGGCTTTTGGGAAGCCTTATCATGCTCTTCGGCGCGGAGCAGATCGCCCAGATGCTCCACAAGCCCGGCGCGGCGGGGACCATCCGGGCCCTGGCCCCCACCACCTTCTTCATCTCCGTAACCTCCGCCCTGCGGGGCTATTTCCAGGGAAGGAACAACATGGTGCCCACCGCCATGTCCCAGGTCATCGAGGCCGTCACCAAGGTGGCCATCGGCGTGGGCCTGGCGGCTTACATTGTCAGCCAGCTGGGAGACGACACCTTTGCCGCCGTGGGGGCCATTTCCGGCGTGTCCATCAGCGCGGGCCTGGGCGTCCTATACCTAACCTTCTACAAGCTACGGCAGAAGCGCCGGGACCGGCCGCTTCCGCCGGACGGGGGCGTTTCGGCTTCCCGGCGGGACATTCTGCTCTCGCTGGTGCGCTTTGCCGTCCCCATCACCATTGGGGCCTGTTTTTTGAGCGTGCTGGATTTTGTAGACAGCGCGGTGCTGATGGACCGGATGATGAGCGGGGCCGGCCTTTCCCAGGGCCAGGCGGACTGGTTCAGCGGCGTGCTGGGCAATGCCCGCAAGTTCTTCGACCTGCCCACGGCCTTTGTGGTGCCCATTTCCACCAGCCTGCTGCCGGTGCTGTCCGGGGCCATCGTGTCCGGGGACCGGCGCTCCGTGCTGCACATCTCCTCCATCTCCATGCGGGTGACGCTGATCATCGCCATTCCGGCCAGCGTGGGCATGTGCCTGTTCGCGGAGCCCATCTGCTCGCTGCTGCTCTTCAACAAGCCCGATATCGCCGCCGAGGCCGCCCGGCTGCTGGCGGTGCTGGCCACGGCCATTGTCTTTAACAGCGCGCTGCTCACCACCAACGCCATTTTGCAGTCCTTTGGCCGGACCACCCGGCCGGTGGTCAACATGGCGGTGGGCGGCGTGGTAAAGATCGCCCTGTCCTATTTTCTCACGGCCATTCCAGAGATCAACGTGATGGGCTCGGCCATCAGCACGGTGCTCTCCTACCTGCTGATTATGGCGCTCAACCAGATCGCCATACGGGAAAGCCTGCCGGACATGGACGGGCTCACCGTCACCGCTATGCCCATCCTGCTGGCTTCCGCGGCCATGGGCGCGGCTTCTTACGGGGTCTATCAGGGCCTGCTGCTGTTTCTGCCCCAGCGGCTGGCGGTGCTGCCCGCCATTGTGGTAGCGCTGGCGGTCTACGGGGCGGCGGTGGTGCTGTTTAAGGCCGTGACCTATGACGACGTGGTCATGCTGCCCAAGGGCGAGGCCCTGGCCCGGCTGCTCCATGTGCGCCGGAAATTCCGCCCCCGGCACATGGAGCGGCGCCTGCCTAAAGTCAACCCCAAAAAAGGCAGGCATCTGCGGCTGTAAATATGTTGAGCCTAAAACGGGAGCGGCTTTTGGTAAGTGTTACGGAGTGGCCGCTGGCAGGGAGGGGGGCTTTGCCCCCTCCACCCCCACCACCTTTGAAAAGGTGGACGAAACTTTTACTGTTACGCGCAACAGACTCCATTTAATATGTAGCTTCCTCCTAAAACGTTCCCCCAGCCTCCTTTTCCCGCCCGGCGCGGCGAAATAAAGTTTTTTGAAGATTGGTAAGAAACTTTTTTACAAAAAAGTTTCTTACCCCGCCGGAGGCCGTCGAACACTTCCCCAAAAATCCCTTAGAAAGGAGCTTCTTCCTTCATGAAAGTCACCTTCATCACCCACAGTTCCTATTTTGTCGAGCTGGAGGGCTGCTGCCTTCTGTTCGACTATTACGAGGGGGAAGTCCCCCAGGTGGACAAGCCCCTATATGTTTTTGCCTCCCACTGCCACGGGGACCACTTTTCCCCCGCTGTTTTCCAGCTGGCCGGGGCACGGGGGCAGACGCGCTTTATCCTCTCCAACGACATTTGGGAGAGCCGCGTGCCCGAAGCCCTGCGGCCCGCCACGGTGTTCGTGGAGCCCCGGCGCACCTATGAGCTGGAGGGGCTGAAAATCGCCACGCTGCGCTCCACGGACCAGGGGGTGGCGTTCTTGGTGGAATGCGAGGGCAGGCGCATCTATCACGCCGGGGACCTGAACTGCTGGGTCTGGGACGGCGCGCCCCGCTTCCAGAACGACCAGATGACCCAGGTCTACCGGGAAGAGCTGAAGCTGCTGGAGGGCAAGGACATCGACGTGGCCTTTGTGCCCCTGGACCCCCGCCAGGAGGCGGACTTTGACCTGGGGATGAAATACTTTTTCGAGGCGGCGGGGGCGCGGTATGTGTTCCCCATGCACATGTGGGGGGATTATTCGGTGGTGCCGCTGTTTAAGTCCACGCCCACTTACCGGGAATACGCCCAGGCGGTGATGGACGTGAGCGCGCCGGGGCAGGCGTTCGAGTTAGAATAGCGGCGCTTTGGGGCGAAGTAAAAAAGGCGGCCTCCTTGACGCGGCTCCCTTTCTTCGATGGAAAGGGTTGGCCGCGTCGGGGAGGCCGCTGTTTTTCGCTTCGCGCAAAGGCGCTGTCAAGGTTGGCGGCGCAGAATTTGTGCGCGGTTTTTGTTTGGGGCGATGATTTAGCCCGTCACGCTAAGCTTTTTGGCTGCGCAGCCTTTAAGGGCAAGGCCGCGAGACGCCGTCTCGCGCTCTGCTTAAGAACCTTCTTGAAAGAAGTTTCTTAAGGATTTTCAAGAACCTTTGCCGCGCTTGGCGCTTTTTCTTTTTAGCCTGTCACCACTTTGGCCGAGGCCTGCCCTAGGCCGTTCTGGCGCACCTCGATCCGGTCCCCGATGCGGCTTTGCAGCTCCCGCACATGGGAGATCACCCCCACCAGCCGCCCGCTGGACCGGAGCATGGCCAAAGCCCCCATGGCATAGTCCAGGGTCTCCGCGTCCAGCGACCCGAAGCCCTCGTCAATGAAAATGGAGTCCAGCCCCACCGCCCCGGAATGGTCCTGTACCACGTCCGAGAGCCCGAAGGCCAGGGAGAGGGAGGCCAGAAACTGCTCCCCACCGGAGAGGGTGTCAATGGGACGGGGCAGCATGGAGGCCCCGTCCATCACCTCCAGGTCCAGCCCGGCTTTGGCGTTGCCGCCCTTGGGGCCCTCCATCAGCCGCAGGGCGTAGCGGCCCCGGCTCAGCTGGGTGAAGAACTGGTTGGCGCTCACCAGCACCTCGTCCAGGGTGACGCTGAGCACATATTGCAGCACCGGGGTTTTCTTGGGGTTGTCGCCGGAAAGTCCCCGGCTCAGCCGGGAGACCCGCCCGTATTCTTCGGATAGAGCCTGGATTTTTTGGTCCAGCTCCGCCACCGAGCCCGCCGCCGCCCGCAGGGAGCGCAGCTTTGCCCCGGCCTCGCCCAGGCGCCGGGACAGCTCCACCTCCCGGGCCCGCAGGGCGCCGGATTCCTCTTGCAGGGCTTCCAGGTCCGGAGGCTGGGGCCACAGGGGCTCTACCTGGGCAAAGGCCTCCCGGGCCGACTCCCAGGACGCGGCCAGAAGCTCCCGCCTCTCCTGATACCGGGCCAGCTCCCGCTCCGCCCGGTCCGCTTTCTGGCGCAGGCCCTCCCCCTGGGCCTGAAAGTCCTGCCGCTGCCGCTCCGCCTGGCGGAGGGCCTCTTCCAAAGCCTCGCCGCCAACGCCCCCCAGAGGGGCCAGAGCCTCCTTGGCCTGGGCTTCCAAGCCCTGGGCCCGCTCTTCCAGCCGGGAGAGCTCCGCCCGCAGCTCCCCGGCCTGCCGGGCCAGCGCTTTTTTCCGTTCGCTCAAACTGTCCAGCTTATCCTGGGACTTTTGCAGATGGCCCGCCAGCTTTCGGGCCTCTTCCGCCTGTTGGGAGGCCTGCTCCAAGGCCCGGGCCAGCTGCTCCGCGCTCTCTTTGGGAGGCCCGGAGGCCTCCTGCCGGGCCAAAGCATCCCGGGCCCGTTCCAGCTCCGAGGCCCTGGCCTGGGCCGCCGCCCGGGCCTCCGCCGCAGCGGTGGAAGCGGCCTTTTCCCGCCGCCGCAGGGCTTCCAGCTCCCGGGCCGGGAGAAGCCCTTCCCCCGCCCGGGCCGGAGCCGGGTGGTGGAGGGACCCGCACACCGGGCAGGGCGCGCCCTCTTGCAGGGCTTCCGCCAGAGCCGCCGCCCCGTTCCGCCGCCGGAGGGCCTCCTGGCCTTCCAAACGCTGGCCCAGGCTTTCCGCGTCCAGGGCTTTGTCCCGGGCCTCTCCTTGGGCCGCTTCCAGGGCCTTTTCCGCCGATGCCGCCGCCTCCCGGCGCTGGTCCAGCTCCCGCCGCTCCCGCAGCAGGCCCTGCAGGCGCTGGCACTCTTCCAGCAGGGGCGGCAGCTGGGCGCTGGCCCGCTGGCAGGAGCCGTAGTAGGCCGCTCCGGCTTCCAGGCGCTGGTCCAGCGCGGCCTGTTCCTGGTCCAGCGCGGCCAGGGATTTCTCCCGCTCCCCCAGCTCCTTCCGGGCCTGGGCGGCGCTTTGCTCCAAGTCCTGGGCCCTGCGCAGGGCCTCCCTCTGCCCCTCCAGGCGGACCTTTTCCCCGGCCTGGGCCTCCGCCTTTTTCTGGGCCTCCAAGGCGGCTTCCCGCATGGGCGCGGCTTCTTTCGCGGCGGCTTCCAGGGGCCCCCGCTGGGCCTCGGCTTGGGCCAGCCCGTCCCGCGCCTTCTCCAAAGCCCGGCGCAGCCGGTCCCAGTCCTGCGCGCCGCTCAGCTTGGCTTGAGCCTGGGCCGCTTGGGTTTTCGCCCGGCCCTGTTCCAAGGCCAGCCGCTCCAGCTCATTCTCCTGAACTTGCAGGGCCCCGGCCATGTCCCCGGCGGATTCCAGCCCCTCCTGGCGCAGCAGGGTCTCCCGCAGGCCGGCGGCTTTCTCGCTCTCCTGCTCCAGGGCTTTGGCCAGCGCCTTAAAGCGCTCCGTGACCCGCTCCCAGACCTGTGCGGAAAACAGGGTGCGCAGAATCCTCCCCTTCTCCGTGGCGCTGGCCAGGAGGAACTGGGAGAAGTCCCCCTGGGGCAGCACCATAACCTGGGTGAACTGCCGGCGGTTTAAGCGCAGCAGCTCTTCCGCCTGCCGGGTGACCGCCTTGTCGCTGCCGCTGGCCAGCAGCTTGTCCTCGTCCTCCAAAATCTGCCAACAGGCGTTGGACTCCCGGCGCTCCCACTCCTTGGAGCGCCGGTTCTGCTTGTAGCAGAGCTCCCGGCTGAACCGGTAGACGGAGCCCCGGAGCATAAACTGAAACTGGACAAGGGTCGGCAGGTCCTGGGGGGCGCTCATGCAGCGCATGTCGGGGAACTCCCGCTGCCCGCCGGTGGCTCGGCCGTAGAGGGCGAAGCAGATGGCGTCCAGCAGGGAGGTCTTCCCCCCGCCGGTGGGGCCGGTGATCAGGAAGATGCCGGACCGCTCGAAAGAGGAGAAGTCGATGTGGGTGCGGTCCAGATAGGGGCCGAAGGCTTGCAGGGTGAGGGTGAGGGGTTTCATAGAGAGGGGTCCTTTCTGGGGTGTAGGGATGCGGCCGGGGGGTGTTATTACACCGAGATTTAATAGCGAAAAGATACGCGGTCCAGGGGCGTTAGGCCCCTGGCGGGTTCTTAGGGGACTTGGCGAAGCCAATGTCATAAGCCCCTAAGCCGCCGGAGGCCTTAACAGTACTTCTCAAGGCCGTAGGGGTCTCGCCTGCCGGCTCGGTCGGTTCGCAGCTTGTCTGCCACTGGCAGACGCTCACCCCCTTCGGGACGCAGTCCCGACCAAGCTTTCTATCGTTTATTGGCGGAGTTATATTATGAATACAAGTTCTTATTGTAGAGATTCTATCCTTCGCTCCGGGCCTCTTCCAGCACCCGGCGGAACAGCGCCCGGTCCGCCTCGTCCGGCTCCCGGCCGCAGGCCTCTTTGAAAAAGGAGGCGAAAATATCCTCTTCGCCCAGGCCCTTCAGCCGCGCCGCCCGGCTTCCCGCCGTGTCCGCCCCGGTCCAGTTGTTGACCACGGAGAGCAGGTTGGGAAAGTTCGGCCGCAGCCGCTGGGCCGCCAGCAGTACCGGGGCCGGGTCCTCCAGCACCAGCTCCACATAGTCCCCGCTGGCCTGGGCCTCCCGGCTCAGCCAGTCAAAGGTCCCGCTGAGCCGCCGCACGTCCCGCAGGGGGGCGTACCGGACCGGCCGGGCCTGGACCCCGCCGTCGATTTCCAGCCGCAGAAAGCACTTTTCCTGCCCCGCCTCGCTGATGGAATACTTCAGCGGCGACCCGGAGTACCGGCCCTTTTCCCCCGCACGCTGGGGGCCGTGGAGATGGCCCAGGGCGGCGTAGTCGAAGGGGTCGAACAGGGCGGGCGGAACCTGCCCGCTGCCGCCTACCATCACGTTTTCCGAGTCGCAGGCGGACGCGCCCGCCGCGAAGCAGTGGGCCGCCAGAATGCGGACCGCCCCCTCCCGGAACAGGGGGGCCATGGCCTCCACCGCCCGCTCCATGCAGGGGCCCTCCCCCCGCAGCTCAGGGTCTTCGAAAAACTCCCGGGCCTGGGGCGGGTCAAAGTAGGGCAGAAGGAAGACCTGGACCCGCTGGCCGTCCTGTTCCAGCTCCACGGGATGGAACGCGTCTTCCAGTTCCGTGGCCAGATAGACCCCGCTGCGGCGCAGGGCGCTTTTCAGCAGGGCGATCCGGCCCGCGCCGTCGTGGTTTCCGGCGATGGCCAGCACCTTGCAGTTCAGGGCCATCAGCCGCTCCAGGGTCTGGTCGAAAAGCCGGATGGCCTCCAGGCCGGCCACCTGCCGGTCGTAAATATCCCCGGCCAAAATCACCGCCGCGGGCCGCTCCCGCTCCACCTGGGGCAGAAAAATATGTTCCAGGAAATACCGCTGGTCTTCCAGCAGGCTGCGGCCATAGAGCATCCGGCCCAGGTGCCAGTCCGAGGTGTGATAGATGAGCATGGGGCTCCTTTCCGGCTTCGGCCGGGGCCGGAGCACATTTACAATTTCTTAAGATTTTAGGTCTTTCCTTTCGGGCCGTTTCGGAGTATACTATACCAATGAGGGCAGTTTTTGAAGTCGGCCTCCGGCGGGGAGGGGGCTTTGCCCCCTCCACCCCCACAACCTTTGAAAAGGTTGACGAAACTTTTAATGTTACTTTTTTTGGGGGGTCCGCTCTATCAGACCGCGTGTTTTTTGGCTGCCTTAACTGCGCTGGCAAAGGGAAATGGGTTGGGCAGCGAGCCAGCAAAAGTTTTATGCGTCTCGCCGCCGGTTGGGTTGACAGAGCCAATGTGCCGCTTCTTGCCTCAAACCGAGCGCCTAACTCACTCCCTTCACCCCCGTAAAGCGTGTAAAAGTCTTTGGAGATTCTTAAGAACCTTTCTTCAGAAAGGTTCTTAAGCCGGCCACGCTCCTTGCCTACATTATATCACAAATCCGGAGGTTTGAACATATGAAAATATTCCGCCGCTGGGCCGGGCTTCTGCTGGCCTGCCTGACGCTCTTTTCCGCCGCCGCGCCCGCCTATGCCGAGGAGGGCTTCACCTTTCAATGGGACGGCGGGCGGGACGATGACAGCGACCATCCCCACTGCAAATCCATCTTTATGATGAACCTGGATACCGGAACTGTGGTCTACACCCTAAACCCGGACGAGCGGCTGCCCATGGCCTCCATGACCAAAATTATGACCTACATCATCGCCTATGAGAACATCCCCGACATTGAAAACGCCAAGATCACCGTGCCGCAGATCGTGGAGGACGACCTGGAGGGCACAGGCAGCTCTTTGGCCGGGGTCTCGGTGGGGGAGGAGCTGACGGGCCTGCAACTCTTGTACCTGCTCATGGTGCCCTCGGGCAACGACGCGGCCCTGACCCTGATGGAATATGTGGACGAGCTCTATGAGAGCGGGCGCATCACCGCCCCGGACGCGGCGGACCCGGAGGACCCGGGCGCTCTGGCCCAGGAGGGGGCCCAGGCCACGCCGGTCCCGGAAGGGGAGGAGGAGCCCGGCCGGGTGGACTATACCGGCGACAGCTATTTTGTCTCTTTGATGAACAAGAAGGCGGAGGAGCTGGGCTGCAAGAACACCCACTTCACCAACCCCCACGGACTGCACCACCCGGACCACTACAGCACGGCCCGGGACACGGCCATGATCGCCGAATACGCCATGACCCTGCCCAATTTCTCGGAAATTGTCAGCACGGACCACTATTTAAAGCCCGCCACCAACAAAAACCCGTCGGAGGAGATCCATCCCAACACCAACAAGCTGCTGATTGGCTACCCGGACCCGGCTTCCGGGATCACCTATTTTTACACCTACGCCAAGGGCGTTAAAACCGGCTCCCACGACCAGGCGGGCCACTGCATCACCGCCTCGGCCACGGCCTATGGCTACACCTATGTGGCGGTGCTGATGGGCGACATGGAGGGCTATGAAAACGACGTCCACTATGAGATGCTGGACGCCCGCTCCCTGTTCCGCTGGGCCCTGACCGAGCTGGAAAAGAAGACCGTGGTCAGCCAGGGGGACGTGCTCAGCTCCGTGAAGCTGGAATACGCCTTCCAGCAGGACGAGCTGCGCCTGGCCGCCGGGGACAACGTAAGCGTGATGCTGCCCAAAAGCGTGGACCAGACCTCCATCCTCATCACCGTGAACAAGCCGGAGAGCGTCCAGGCCCCGGTGCGCAAGGGGGAGGAGATCGGCACGGCCACCATCAGCTATGCCGACGAGGTGATCGGCACGGTGCCCGTGCTGGCGGCGGAGTCCGTGGCCCGCAGCGATTTGGTCGCCAGCTGGGAGCAGGGAAAGTCCCTGCTGACCTCCCCCTGGTTTATCGCCATCATGGCGGTCGTCGGGGGGCTGATCGTGGTATATTTGATCTTGGTGGTGTTCTACCGGCGCAAGCAGAAGCAGCTGCGCCGGGTGCGGAAGTTCCGGGACCTGTAAGCGGGTCCGAAGCGGAATAGAAAAAAGGAAGCGCGGGGCTGGCGTTCTGCCCCGCGCTTCCTTCTTTATTTTGCCTAGTTTCCGCTCTTCCCGTGCTTGTACCGGCGGTACAGGTTCTCCCCCACCGCCACCAGGGCGAAAATCCCGCAGGCGATGAGCAGCGCGGCCAGCACCGTGAGGAACATGCCCCCCAGGTCCCAGGCGGGCCAGGCGTTCTGCCAGGAGTCCCACAGGGTATCGATTCCCCGGATGAAGGGGCTCAGCAGGAAGCCTCCCAACGCGGTTATGCCCCGCCAGGAAAAGTCCAGCAAGGCGGTGAGCGCCCGCCAGCCAAAGCCCAGCGCCGCGCTCAGCAGGGTCCAGGCGGCGTCCAGCATCCAAGTGAGCAAGTCAAAAATTCCTCCGATCATAAAAGCACCCCGTCCTTTCCGAAAATGATTTGTCAGGAATTCCGGCCTCCCCGGCTTTTGCCGCCGGAGCCGGAGGCGGACTCCACAATTTTATAATAGGTCCGGGCCGTGCGCAGGTAGATGAGCAGGTAGCACAGGCTGAACACCAGCACGCAGCCCGCCATGGAGCCGAGGATCAGCCGGAAGTTGATCATGTTCATCAGCCCCAGAATTTTTTGCAGCATGGGGAAGGCGAAGCACAGGTGGACCAGGGCGGTGAACAGGGGCAGGAAAAAGACCGTCAGCACCTGGCTGTGGATGGACTTTTTCACCTCCTGGTGGCTCATGCCCACGTCCTGCATGATCTTGAAGCGCCTGGCGTCCTCATAGCCCTCGGAGACCTGTTTGTAGTAGATGATCAGCGCGGTGCCCAGCAGGAACACCACCCCCATGAAGATTCCCAGGAAGAAGACCCCGCCGTACAGCCCCGCCAGGTCCTCCCGCTGGTAGGGGCGGCAGTCCCGGCTGAGGGAGAGGCCCTCGCCGCGCTGAACGGCCTTCCACTGGCTCATGTCCTGGTCGATCCAGTCGCTGATCTCGTTGTAAACGTCCTTGACGACCTGGGCGTTGTGGCCCGCAATGTCAAACCGGTAGACATGCTCGGCCCAATAAAAGGCCCCGCCGCTGTCCTCTTCGGGCGGCGTCAGCTTGTCGCCCTCAATCAGGTCCGGGTCGTTCAGCACCAGGGCATAGCCCTCATAGCCCATCAGGTAGCTCACGTCCTTGGCCTTGCCGCCGGGCATGTCGATCTTTTCCACCTGATAGGTCTTGCCGAACACGGTCATGGAGTCGAAGCCATAGCGGTCCTCCGGGTCGTAGAGCAACATTTGGTCCGGGGCCAGGCTGCGGCTTTGGCCGAAATACCGGTTGTAGTCCTCCAGGGTGTAGACCTCGAAGCTGGCGTAAGTGGAGCCGGCCAGGCCGTCGTTCACATAGAGGGTATCGTCCACCCGGGAGCTGGCAAAGAGCCACTCCCGCCGCTCGAAGACGTTTTCCATCTGGGCCCCCTGGTTGGCGCAGGCCTCCTGGGCCTTCTGGCGGATCCGTTCCAGTTCGTCCTCCTGGAGGCCGGAGAAGGTCAATGCAATGTCTTGGGGGCAGAGCCGGTCCACCGCGTCGTCCACCCCGGTGTACAGGCAGAAGGTGGTGGAGACCGTCACCAGCAGACAGGTGAACAGGATGCAGATGGACGCAAGGCCCGCCGCGTTCTGCTTCATGCGGTAGAGCATGCCGGAGACGGTGGTGAAGTGGCGGGTCTGGTAGTAGAAGCCCTTATTTTTCTTTAAGAGCTTCAGCAGGGCGGTGACGCCCACCATAAACAGCAGATAGGTGCCCAAAATCACCAGAACCACCGCCACAAAGAACAGGGCCAGCGCGGCCAGGGGGTCGGTGATGCTGACGGCCAGATAGTACCCGGCCCCCAGCAGGCCCGCGCCCAAAACCGCCAGCAGCCAGTGGGCCTTGGGCTCCTTTTCGCCCATCTCCCCGCCGTGGAGGAGCTCGATGGGCTTGGAGAGCCGGACCTGCAGAATGTTGTAGCAGCCGGAGAGCAGGAAGATGCCCCCAAAAATCAGGACCGCGTGGAGAAGCACGGCGGGAGGGATCACAAAGGCAATGGGGACGGGCGCGCCGCTGAGCTTCTCCATCAGGAGGAAGAAGGCCTTGGAGAAGGCCAGCCCCAGGCCCAGCCCGGCCCCCAGGCAGACCAAAGCGGTCATCAGGGTCTCGGTCAAGATGACGCCGGCGATGTGGCGCTTTTCCATGCCCAGAATGTTGTAGAGCCCCAGCTCCTTTTTCCGGCGCTTGATGACAAAGCTGTTGGTGTAGAAGAGGAAGACGGCGGCCAGCACCGTGACCACATAAACGCCGAGTTCCAGCATAGACCCGGTGGTTCGCGCCCCGTAGAATTCCGACTGGCCGCAGCCCACGGCCAGGGAGTAGATGATGTAGTACAGCATGACCATGCCCGTCCCGGAGAGCAGGTAGGGCACGGTGACCCGGTAGTTTTTCCGCAGGTTCTGCCAGGCCAGCTTGGGATACAGCTTAAGCATGAGCGACCGCCTCCTCCCGGCTGGTGGCCAGCACCGTCAGCGCGTCGGAAACGCTCTGGTACATCTGGTCGTCCGTCTGGCTCCCCCGGTAGAGCTGGTGGAAGACCTGGCCGTCCTTGATGAACAGCACCCGGCCCGCCCGGCTGGCGGCCTGGATGGAGTGGGTGACCATCAGCACGGTCTGGCCCGCCCCGTTGACCTGGGTGAAGATATCCATAATCTGCCCGGCGGAGCGGGAGTCCAGCGCGCCGGTGGGCTCGTCGGCCAGAATGAGCTGGGGCCGGGTGATGATGGCCCGGGCAATGGCGGTGCGCTGCTTCTGGCCGCCGGAGATCTCATAGGGGAACTTTTCCAGCAGCTCGCCGATGCCCAGGCTCTGGGCGATGGGCTCCAGCCGCTGGCGCATCTCCGGGTATTTCTTCCCGGCCAGCACCAGGGGCAGGAAGATGTTGTCCTGCACGGAGAAGGTGTCCAAAAGGTTGAAGTCCTGGAACACGAAGCCCAGGTTGTCCCGGCGGAAAGCGGAGATCTCCTTCTCCTTCAGGCTGACGATGTCCCGCATATTTAGGAACACCTGGCCGGAGGTGGGCTTATCCAAGGCGGCCAGGATGTTCAGAAGGGTGGTCTTGCCCGAGCCGGACTCGCCCATAATGGCCACGAACTCGCCCTCTTCCACCGTGAAGTTCACGTCCCGCAGGGCGTGGACCTGGGCCCCGCCCAGGCGGTTGGCGTATACTTTTTTTAAATGTTCCACATTCAGTAAGCTCATACGAGGTTCTCCTTTTCGATTTCGATGGTTCCAGTATACCGGATCTTTCTTACAAAATCCATAAGCCTGCCTTACAAAAGCGGGGAGGAAGCTTACAGTATTGTAAGCTTCCTTCTGTAAAGGGGGGTTATGATGGAGCGCGTATTTATGAACGGAAAAGCCCGCTGAGCGCAACAATAAAAGTTTCGTCAACCTTTTCAAAGGTTGCGGGGTTCTTAGGGGCAGAGCCCCTAAGCCGCCGGAGGCCGCTCCGCATGACTTAAAAAACGTCAGGCGCTAGTCCCGCCTGGGCTTGGGACGGCCCAGGAAGAGCCGCACCGTGGTGCCTTGGCCCACCTGGCTCTCCATCTCCAGGCGGTTGTGCAGGGTGTCCGCCACCCGGCGGGTCAGGTAGAGCCCCAGGCCGGTGCTGGTTGCCTCGGCCCGGCCGTTGCGGCCGGTGAAGCCCCGCTCGAACACCCGGGGCAGGTCCGCCGGGTCGACGCCGACTCCCTGGTCGCGGATGGAGAGCACGTCGTTCTGGTCCATGGCGATGCGGATCACCCCGCGCTCCGTATATTTCACCGCGTTGGAGATGATCTGTTCCAGCATAAACAGCAGCCACTTCCGGTCCGTGACCACCTGGTTGGAAAAGTCCTCCAGCTCCAGGCTCAGGCCCTTATAGATGAACTGGGGCGCGAACTTTTTCACCGCCTGGGCCGCAATAGGCCGCACCGGGCAGCGCTCCAGCCGCAGGTCCGCGTTCATGGAGTAGATGCGCAGATAGCCCAGCACCAGCTCCACATAGCGCTCGGTTTTAAACAGCTCCTGCCGCATGGCCTCGCTGTCCCCTGGGTTGGACTGCAAAATCAGCCCCATGGCGGCCAGCGGGGTCTTCACCTGATGGGCCCACAGGGTGTAATATTCCATCAGCTCGTCCTGCCGCCCCGCCAGCTGGCCCTCCAGGCGGGCCACCTCCCGGCGCAGGCTCTCCACCGCCTCCATCATCCGCCGCTGGGCAAAGGGCCCCTCGGGAGCCACGGGCTCGGTCAGGTGGGGGGCCTGCCGGGCCAGGGCCTCCGCCCTTATGGCGCGCCGCCGGTAGCGGACGAAGTCCGGCGCCAGGAACAGCCCCGCGCCTAGAATCGCCAAGATCAAAAAGCAGTAAAACAGCGGCCCCCAGGGCAGGCCGAACAGATAAAACAGCAGCACGGCCGCCGCGCCCAGGGTCAGGACCCCCAGAAAAAGCGCCAGCCGGTCATACAAATAAGCAAGGAAAACCCTCATAACTCACTCCAATAAGTAGCCCACGCCCTTTTTCGTTGCCAGCATGCCCCCCAGGCCCACCGATTCCAGCTTCTTGCGCAGCCGGGACACATTGACGGTCAGGGTGTTGTCGTCGATAAAGCTCTCGCTCTCCCAAAGCCGCACCATCAGGTCGTTCCGGCTGACGGAGCGGCCCGCGTTCTCCATCAGGACCCGCAGGATGCGGAACTCGTTCTTGGTCAGCTCCACCCTGCCCGCCGGGCCCGTGAGCTGCTCCGAGCCCAGGTCCAGCAGGGCGCCGCCGTGCTCCAGCACGTCCACGCTGCCCTGCAGGGAGTAGGCCCGCCGGAGCACGGCCTGGACCTTTGCGGTCAAAACCGTCAGGTCAAAGGGTTTCACGATGAAATCATCGGCCCCCAGCTCGATGGCGGTGACGATGTTGATGTTGTCCGAGGCCGAGGAGACGAACACCACCGGCGTTTTGGAGCGCCGCCGGATCTCCTGGACCCAGTGGTACCCGTTAAAGCCGGGCAGGCCCACGTCCAAAAGCACCAGGTGGGGCGAGAAGTCCAGAAATTCATCCAAAATATGGGAGAAATCCCGGGCCTGGCGCACCTCATAGCCCCACATGGACAAGTGCCCGGCCACGGTGCGGCTGATCACCTTGTCGTCCTCCACAAGAAAAATCTTATACATTCCGCAAAATCTCCAAAATCCCGCCATAGGTTTCCGCCCGGTAGGTAAAGCGCTGGGGCCTGGTATGGTTCAGCCCCGGCGGGTCGTACCAAAGGCTGTCCAGGCCGGCGTTTATGGCCCCTTGAACGTCCGAGGAGGGGGAGTCCCCAATCACCAGGGCCTCCGCCGCCCGAAAGCCAGGAATATGGTCCGCCACATAGTCGAAATACCGCTTGTCCGGCTTGCCCACGCCCACGGCCTCGGACACGAAGACCTCTTGGAAATACTCCGCCAGCCCGGCGTGGCGGAGCCGGGGCATTTGGCTTACCACATTGCCGTTGGTAATCATATAAAGCTGAAAGGACCCGTACAGCTCCCGCAGCAGCTCCACAGCGCCGGGATAGGGGGTGCCGGTCTGGGCCAAGGCCTCGAAATAGCTGGCGTTGACCGCCTCCGGGTCGCCGGACAGCCCGGTCTGGGCCAAAAACTCCACAAAGCGGCTGATATACAGCTGGCCCTTGGCGCACTCCCCCCGCTCAAAGCGGGCCCAGGCCCGGTTGTTGCAGGCCTCGTAGCAGTCCAGCAGCTCTGGCTGGAAGGGCCGCTGGGCCGCGAACTGGGCGGCGTACATGCGGTGGAAGGCCTGGGTCATATCCGCGGGAAAGTCCAGCAGGGTGCAGTCCGCGTCAAAGAGGAGGAAACGGTATTTCATATCAGCTCATCCTTTCCGGTATGCCGGGGGGCCGGCGCGCATAGATTGGTAACAGGATTATACCGTGAAATCCGCAAGATGTCAACACGGCCGGAATAGGGGAGCGCCCCGCTCCCCCAAAATGGCGAAAGGAGTTCAAAAAAATGTTTCCGAAACGAAAATACTGCTATGTTTTGGCCTGGCTGGCCTTGGCCGCCTCCGTTGGGGCGGTGGGGCTGCTGGGCGGGCGGGAGGCAGGTCCGGCGGCGGAGCCGGAAGCGCCCCCCGTCCACGCGCCCATCGCGCAGACGCCCGCGCCGTCCCCCCAGTCCCAGGACGGGGCCCTGGCCGGGGTGTGGGTGCCCTATATGTCCTTGGCGGGCAAGGAGCCGGCCCAGGAGGCCTTTGAGGAGAATTTCAAATCCATTGCCAACAGCGCGAAAGAAAAGCATTTTAACGCCCTCTTCGTCCACGTGCGGGCCTTTTGCGACGCGCTCTACCCTTCCCAGCGGTACCCCTGGTCCCATCTGCTCACCGGGCAGCAGGGCAAGGACCCGGGCTTTGACCCCCTGGCCTTTATGGTGGACTACACCCACAGCCTGGGGATGGAGTTCCACGCCTGGCTGAACCCCCTGCGGGTCAGCACCGGGGAGACTCCGGCCAGCCTGTCGGAGGACAACCCCTATACCATGCTGAAGGAGGAATATCCCTACTACTTTATGGAAAGCGGCTCCGCCCTCTACCTGAACCCGGCGTATCCCTACATCCGTACCCTGATCGCGGAAGGGGCGGCGGAGATCGTGGAGAAATATCCTGTGGACGGCGTTCATTTTGACGACTACTTCTACCCCTCCCAGGAGGAGTCCCTGGACGCGGAAGCCTACCGGCTCCATGTGGAAACGGTAAGCAGCCCCCTGCCCCTGGCCCAGTGGCGCACGGCCAACATCAGCGCCATGGTGGCGGAAGTCTACGACCGGGTGAAGGCGGCGAACCCCCAGGTTAAGTTCGGCATTTCGCCCCAGGGCAATTTGGAAAACGACCGGAACATGGGCGCGGACGTGGAGGCCTGGTGCGCCACGCCGGGCTATATCGACTATATCTGCCCACAGCTCTACTATGGGTTTGAAAATCCAACCCTGCCCTACCGGACGGCCCTGGACCAGTGGGCCGGCCTGTACCGCTGCGAAGGGGTGGACCTCTATGTGGGCCTGGCCCTGTACAAGACGGCGGGCGGCGCTCAGGAGGCCGGCTGGGACGCGGGCGACGTAATCAGCCGGCAGATCCTTGAGGCCCAGAGCGTCCCGTGCGATGGAATCATCCTCTACAGCTCCGCCTACCTGGACGCGGAAGCCACCCAAGGGGAGGTGGAACGGGCCGTGGAGGCCTTGAGCGGCGGCATCGTACCGTAACATACCCTGGGGAACCGGGCATTCCCAGCCGCAAACGCGGCGGTTCCGCCGCCTAGTTCAAAAGGAGCAAAGAATCCCTCTTTGCTCCTTTTGAACGCTATTCCAGCCCCATTCACGAAATATACTCTCCCTCACCCAGTTCCCACCCAGACCAGAAAGCCAGACTCCCCCTCTCATCCAGCCCCTTCGCGGGCAACTAAGCCATCTCATCTCCCAAGCCCGCATGCGCGTGCGCCCGCCGCTAGGCGCATAACCAGCCCCACCTAGACCAGTAATCCAGGCTCCCCCTCTCATCCAGCCCCTTCGCGGGCAACTAAGCCAGCTCATCCCCCAAGCCCGCATGCGCGTGTGCCCGCCGCTAGGCGCGTGCGCCCGACGCTAGGCGAGGTCTAGGATGTGGCAGACGCCGGGGATGGATTCGCCCTGCTGCTGGGAGGTGGTGGACATGAGCGCGCCGGTGGCGCAGAATAGAATGCGGTTTAGCTCCCCGCGCTCCATGCGGCGGAGCAGATGCCCGCACAGCACGCTGGCCGAGCATCCGCAGCCCGAGCCCCCCGCGTGTACGTCCTGGCGCTCCCGGTCAAAGAGCAGCAGGCCGCAGTCCTGGTGGACGCCGCTCAAGTCCAGGCCGTTGTACCGCAGGGCCTCTAAAAACAGGCCGCTGCCCACCGCGCCCAGGTCGCCGGTGAAAATGCCGTCAAAGTCCTGGGGCTTGGCCCCGGTGTCCTCCAGAAACTGAAAGACGCTGTCCGCCGCCGCCGGGGCCATGGCCGCGCCCATGTTGGCCGGGTCCTTGACCCCCAGATCCATGATCTTCCCCGCAAGTCCCCGGCATATCCGCACGGGCCCCGTCTGCCCCACAATGGCGCAGCCAGAGGCCGTGGCGGTCCATTGGGCGGTGGGGGTGCGCTGGGCCCCGTATTCCAGCGGGGTTCGGAATTGGCGCTCCGCCGAGCAGAAATGGGAGCTGGTCACGGCCGCAGCCCGGCGGGCGGCTCCGCAGTCCACAAAAATGCCGGCCATCAGCAGGGTCTGGGCCATGGTGGAGCAGGCCCCGTACTGGCCCAGGAAGGGAATGTGGTACTCCCGCAGGCCGAAGGTGGAGGAGATGCACTGGTTCAAAAGGTCCCCGGCAAAGACGAAGTCAATGTCCGAGGCCTTGCAGCCAGCGCTCTCCAGGGCCAGCGCCAGGGATTCCTTTTGCAGCTGGGCCTCCGCCTTCTCCCAGCTGGAAACGTCCAGGGTGGTGTCGTCAAAGGTCTGGTCAAAGTCCGCGCCCAAGGGCCCCTGGGCCTCCTTGCGCCCGCCTACGGCGGCATGTCCGATGATGCCGGGACGGTTCTCAAACTCAAAGCTCTGCTTGCCGATTCTTTTCACAAAAAGGCCCCCTTGCGTGTTTTTTGGCGGTTTCCCGCCCGCATGGGGGTTAGTTTTCGCACTGGGCCGCGATTTATACAGGCCGGAAATAGGAGCCCCAAAGTCCGTTTTAAAACAGGCTATGGGAAACATGAATAAGAGCGGCAAAGGAGAACGGAGGAAAGAGAGTGGGCGGCCGCAACCATGGCGGCCGCCCATTTTTTATATCAGTCCGTCTCGTTGGCATAGACCATCTTGCCTACGGCAAGGGACAAGTTGGCGGCGGTGGAACCGTCCTCCTGCTCCGCCCAGCTATAAATCAAGGCTAACCGCGTTAGGCTGCCGTCCAGGTGGGTGTCCCAGTAGTACGACTCAGAATAAACCGGGGGCTGTTCATTTTGGCTGCGGGAGTAGATGCCGTACAATTCATACAGCCGCTGGGTCAGCTCCTCATAGATGGGAACCAGCGTTTCTTTCTCGTGGGATAGAAAATTGAATTTTATGAGGGTTAGCCCGTCCCCCTGAAACTCCAAAAGGACCGCCGCCTCCTGGCCTTCGTAGGTAGGCCGGTTTGCCGGCGAGTAGGTGGCTACGTCCCCCATACCGGCTACGGGCGCGCCCAGATCCTCCACCCCCAGCCGCTTGGCGGCCTCCTCCCTAGTGACGCCGATGGGAAGCCGCGCATACTGGAAGGTTCCGTCCTCGCTGTGAAACTGGTCCACCGGGATGACGCCCTCTTCCAGCGCTTTTGAGGAAGATTCCCCGCGCTGCAAGCTGATAAGACTATTAATAGAACCAGAGCCAAAAAAGCACTGCGCAAACGGGTTGCCATGGCAGATAAATCCTCCTCCCTCATCGTTATGTTTTCAGTATACTCTTTCAAGTTGGATTTGTCAACGATGTTGTTTAAAAAAAGAGAGAATTTTCACGGATGTATGTCCAGTTTTCTCTACTTTGCTAGACTTTATCGCCAAAAACCCATTGTTAAGAATGCTTCTATTTTTCCAATTTGACCGTTCCAGCCAAAGCAATCCTTTGAATGCGAACTCAAATCACACAGAGACCGCTTTTGATCTTCCTTTCACGAAACCGGGCAAAGCGCGGCGCCTGCGGTTCTCCTAACAAGACCTAGTCCGTAGAGTGCCCCGCCGCCAGCTTGCTGCGCTCCAGCCACTTCATGCGGCAGTAATAGATGGTGAACACCGCCGCCGTGGCCGTCCAGGTAACGGGGTAGTTCATGGCCACCATCTGCATGGTGGGATGCAGGGGCACGGCCAGCAGGACCCACAAAATCCGGAGCCCGCAGACCCCGAACACGGTGATGAGCATGGGCTGCAGGGCCTCGCCCGCGCCCCGGATGGCCCCGGAAAAAATTTCAATGAACACGAAGGTGAAATAAGAGGGGGCCAGAATGCGCAGGAAGCTCTGCCCGATGGCGATGACCTGGGCGTCGCCGGTGAAAAAGCGCAGAAGGGGCTCCATAAAGGCCAGCAGCGCCAGGCTCAGGCCGATGGTCACGCCCAGGGTCATGGCCAGGCAGACCTTCACGCTGCGCTTGACCCGGTTATACTTCCGGGCCCCGAAATTCTGGCCCACAAAGGTGGTGATGGAAATGCCGAAGGCTCCCATGACCATCCAGATGAAGCCGTCGATCTTGCCAATGGCCGCCCAAGAGGCGATGGCGTCGGTGCCAAAGGAGTTGATGCTTGCCTGAATCACCAGGTTGGAGAGGGAATAGCACACAGACTGGGCCCCGGCGGGCAGGCCGATGCGGACGACGCCGCGCAGGATGCCCCGGTCGAAGCGGATGAGCCGGAGCTCGACCCGGTAGGCCTCGTGGGTGAGCATAAGGCGGAGCATGATGAGCAGGGCGCTGACCGCCTGGGAGGCCGCCGTGGCCAGGGCCACGCCCAGCACGCCCCAGTGGAAGGCCACCACAAAGAGCAGGTCCAGCACAATGTTGACCAGGCAGCAGACGATGAGCACATAGAGGGGCATCCGGCTGTCGCCGATGGCCCGGAGCACGCCGGTGCCTACATTGTAGATCATGCAGAATAGTATGCCGCCGTAATACACGTTTAAATAGAGCAGCGCGTTCTCCAAAATCTCCCCGGGCACGCCCAGCAGGGCCAGGGAGGGCCGGGCGGTGAGGACGCCCAGCACCAAAATGACCGCCCCGCCGCCCAGGGCCAGGGCGATGGAGGTGTGGACCGCCTTGGAGAGGTTCTTCCAGTCCCCGCCGCCAAAAAATTGGGAGATGATGACCGTGGCGCCCGAGGAGACCCCTACAAAGAAGCCCACCAGCAGGTTAATGAGGGTGCCTGTGGTGCCCACGGCGGCCAGGGCCTCTTTGCCCACGTATTGGCCGACGATGATGGTGTCCACGGTGTTGTAGAGCTGCTGAAAGAAAGTGCCGATCAAGATGGGGAAGAAAAAGGCCAAGAGCTGTTTCCAAATAACCCCTTCCGTGATGCTGTTTTCCCTGATTTTCCGTTCCATTCTCCTTCTCCTTTCCTTTATGGAGCCATTCTATACCGGAATGGAGGAAAAGGCAATGCCTAATATATTATATATTGCTTTAAAAATCCTCCTGCGGGAGGGGGCAGGTCCGGCTGGCCCGCCCTGGGGCGCGGAATTCTTTCCCGCTTGGATGAGCGGAGTACGCCTATGGCCGGCTCCAAACGCAAAAACGGGATTGACAAAAATTCCCTTTCCTGCTATAATGAAAATGCCCTTCAAAAGCGGTTCTGTTTTTTGTTGGCCTGGATGGTTACAGAAAATCAAAATTTTGAAAAAAATATTTTAAAAAGTACTTGCTTTTTCTGAGAGGCTGTGCTATAATGTCCATAGTCCCAGAAGATAAGAGAGAAAACAAGCAGAGAAAGGAACGTGGTTATCATGTTGAAAAAGTGGAAGACCGCCCTACCCGTGCTGCTGGCCGCCCTGCTGTTGGCCGGCTGCGGCGGGACCCCGGGGAACTCCTCCGGGTCCGGTGAAACCGGGTCCAGCCAGGTTTCCTCCGCCGCCACCGCTGCGGTCGGGGACGAGGAAAACCTGTTCATCGACCCCGTCACCATGGAAGAAGTGGAGCTGGAGGACGAGATGATCGCCCTGGCCGGAGCCCCGGCCCTGAGCAAGAACCTGGTCCCCAAGGCCTCCGGCACCAAGGTAGAGAAGAACGCCAAGGCCACCATCGACTATTCCAACACCAAGGATGGTTATGTGATGGCCCGCTACACGGCCCAGACCACCAAGAAGCTGAAGGTTCAGGTCATCGGCCCCCACTCCCCCGATAAGTACATCTACAACATCGAGGCGGGCGAATGGGTCACCTTCCCCCTCTCCGACGGCAATGGCAATTATACCATTAAGGTCATGGAGAACACCAAAGAACAGCTGTATGCCACTGTGGCCAGCGCAAAAATCTCGGTGCAGCTCACAGACGAGTTTGCCCCCTTCCTGCGCCCCAACCAGTATGTGGACTATGAGGACGCCACGAACACCATCGCCCAGGCCCAGAAGCTCATCGGCAGCGAGACCGACGCCATGAAGAAGGTCCAGAAGGTCTATGAGTACGTGGTGAAAAACTTCACCTACGACTATGACTTGGCCAAGAGTGTGAAGTCTGGCTATCTGCCCGACCTGGACGCCGTGCTCAAGAAGAAGAAGGGCATCTGCTTCGACTATGCCGCCCTGATGACCGGCATGCTCCGCAGCCAGGGCGTACCCTGCAAGCTGGTGGTGGGCTATGCGGCCAGCGGCGACAAGCAGGTTTGCCACGCCTGGATCAATGTGTGGAGCGAGGAATCCGGCTGGGTAGACGCGGCCATCTACTTTGACGGCAGCTCCTGGCAGCGGATGGACCCCACCTTCGCCTCCACCAGCAAGAGCAGTGAAAAGATCATGAAGTACATCGGCGACGGCGAGAACTACAACCCCAAGTATTTCTATTAATCAGCCCCCCCTTTTTAACCATTCCAAATAAATAGCACGAAGGAAGCCAGGCCTGGAGAGATCCGGGCCTGGCTTCCTTTTTCGCTTGACGTGCGCCGGCCGCGCCCAGCCCCCGAATGGGGTCCGGACTCAGCCCAGGCGGCGCTTCATCTGTTCCGGGTTGTCCGCGTACTCCAGCGCCGTCTCCTTGGAGATCACCCCGCCCTGGGCCAGCTTCAGAACGGACTGGTCCATGGTCACCATGCCCTCAGCCCCGCCGGCGGCGATGGCGCTGTCGATCTGGTGGGTCTTGCTGTCCCGGATCAGGCTGCGGATGGCGCTGTTCATATACATCACCTCAAAGGCCGGGGCCAGCCCGCCGTTTACGTCCGGCAGCAGCTGCTGGCACACCACGGCCCGCAGCACCATGGAGAGCTGCACCCGCACCTGCCCCTGTTGGCCGCTGGGGAAGGAATCCACAATGCGGTCGATGGTGTTCACGGTGCCCTTGGTGTGCAGGGTGGCGATGAGCAAATGGCCGGTCTCGGCGGCGGTCATGGCGGTGCGGATGGTCTCGTGGTCCCGCATCTCCCCCACCAGCATCACGTCCGGGGCCTGGCGCAGGCAGGCCCGCAGGGCGGAGAGGTAGTCCTGGGTGTCGATGGCCACCTCCCGCTGGCTGACGATGCTGCTCTGGTTCCGGTGCAGGTACTCGATGGGGTCCTCCAAGGTGATGATGTGGGCCTCTCGGAACTGGTTGATCCGGTTGATGATGCAGGCCTGGGTGGTGGACTTGCCGCTGCCCGCCGTGCCGGTGACCAGAACCATGCCGTTGGTCAGGTTCGCCAGGTCCATCACCTGGGCGGGAATGCGCAGGCTCTGCCAGTCCGGGATGTCGAAGGCCACCACCCGCACCACGGCGGCCATGGAGCCCCGCTGCTTGTAGGTGTTGATGCGGAAGCGCGCCAGCCCCCGCACCGCGCAGGAGAAGTCGTCATCGCCCCGCTCCTCAAAGCGGTCCATGGAGCGCTTCGCGATCTCGTAGAGCTCGCCGATCATCCGCCGGGTATCGTCCGGCAGAAGCATCTGGGCGTCCATGCGCACCAGGCGCTTGTCTTTTTTCTCGCACACGGGGGAGCCGGCCACCACGAACAGGTCCGAGGCGCCGTCCTCCACGGCTTTTTGCAGGTAGTCGAGTATTTTATCCATCGGTGCTAATCCCTTTCAAATGTGAAATGCGGGCAAAAAACTTACAGATATCATACTATTTGAGAGTCATACGGAGTGGCCTCCGCCGCAAAGGTCGCGGTTACGGCAAGACCGTGGGACTCCGTCCCACACCCTGCCACTTTTGAAAAAGTGGACAAAACTTTTACTGTTACGCTTAGTTGGCCAAAGCAAAAGTAAAAGTTTCGTCAACCTTTTCAAAGGTTGCGGAGTCATTAGGGGCAGAGCCCCTAATCCGCCAGCGGCCACTCTGTATGACTCTCAAAACCTATACTTTAAAACCGGCTTCGGTCCATTATCCAGCCGCTTTTTTGGACGGTGGGGGAGAGGGCAAAAAAGCCCCGTCACTCCTCGCTGTCCCAAACCTCCAGCCTGTCGTCCGGCTCCCAGTTTCCCGAGGGCTCGGCCTGCCAGCGCAGGATTTGATAGCCGCCGCCCTCCACCTTCACCTGTACGTCCAGGCGCTGGCTCTGGGAGATCGGGCAGGAATAGGCGTACACGTTCCCCCGGGCCTCCACGCCCTCGGGGACCTCTCCCGCCCGCAGCCAGGCCAGGATCTCCTGGGCCTGGGAGTCCGCCTGATAGTAGCCGGCCACCGCGTCCGCCGCCGCGTCGCCCAAGCGGCCGTCCGCCCGGACGGTGGAGAGGCTCAGCAGCGCGAAGACCGTCAGGCACAGCACCGCGAAAACCACCAGCAGAGAGCTGCCCCCCAGGGCCGGGGGGGAAAAGCGTTCCTTGGTCCGTCTCTCCATTCAGCTCACCTCCCGCTGCCACGCAAACTCCAGGTGGTAGAGCTCCCTGCCCGTGGCCTGATCAAAGGCCCGCGCCACCGCCTTGGCCAGCGTGCCGGCCAGGGCCTCCTCCACGTCCACCCGCTCCACCTGCACCCGGTAGACCGGGTCCGTCTCGGTGGGGGCGCCCTGCGCGTCATAGTAGGCCGTGTAGGGGCCCTCCCCTGCGCCGCCTTCCAGCTTCTCCATCCCTTTGCAGCCCTCCGCCGTATTCTCGCACAGCAGAACCGCGACATCCCGGCGCTCCGCCTCCTCCGAAAGGCTGCTGGAGAGCACGAAGGCCCGCATGCACAGGGCCGCCGCCAGGGCGAACACCAATATCATCACCATCTGCTCCATCATGACCAATGGCGCTTTGCTTTTCATGTCCACGTTCCTTTCCCAATATGCTTGATCCTCAGCCGCTGCGCAGCGCCAGCCAGAGCTCGGAGGTCCGGCTGCCCGGGGCCTCCTCCTGGGCGGTGAGCACCTGGACCCCGAGCATGCCCTGGTCCAGGGACAGCTTCAGCTCCTGGGCCTCCACCACCCGTTCGCCGTCCTCCGGGGAGAAGTCCTCCCCGGCCAGGCAGTACAGCTCCATCAGCCAGCCCTCGTAGCAATAGAGCCGGGTGATGTACTCCTCCCCCTGCCCCAGCACCAGGCTTTCCACGCCGCCAAACTCCTCCACGGCCACCCCATAGAGGCTGTCCGCCTGCCGCACGCGCTGGGCCACGTACTGCACCGCCGTGCGGGCGTTATAGGCCTCCTGGTCCCGGCGGGTCACGCCCCGGTAGGCCTTGGCCCCGGTGAGCAGCACGGCCAGCACGCTGGCCGCGAACACCGCGAACAGCAGCAGGGCGGCCAGCCCGTCCAGGTTATGGGTAATCGTTTTTCTCTTCATAGGCTATGTTCCCCCAAGGCTCCGCCCTACCGCGCTTCCAGCACAGTGATATTCGGCATCAGGTTCTCCGCGAAAACTTCATAGTACACTTTGTAGCGCTTGCGGTCGATCTGCACCCCGTAGTGCTCCTGCAGGTAGTCCAGGCTGGGGGGGTACACGCCTTCCGCCGCGTAGCAGGAGACGCAGCCCCGCCGCAGGGCCACCTCCAGCTGGTCCAGGCCCTTCTCCGCCTGGCCCTGGTCCAGCCCTTCCAGCGCCGCGGCGAAGAAGACCACCACGGCCAGCGCCGCCAGGGGGGCCAGCAGGTTCTTTAATAAGCGCTTCCACACAGGCGTATGCTTCATAGCCGCCCTCCCGTCAGCCAATGGCCGCCATGATGTTCATCAGCGGCAGCATCACGGACAGCAAAATGAGCCCCACCAGCAGGGAGCAGACCAGCACCAGGGCCGGCTCAATGCGGCTGATCCGGTCCTCCATGGCGGCCTCGCTCTCTTCGGCCAGGTCCCGGGCGATCTTCTCCATGGCGGAGTCCCCCGCGCCGGAGCGCTGGCCCAGCTCCAGCAGGCGGCACTGGGCGGCGGGCAGCAGGCCGCTCTCCCGCATGGCGGAGGAGATGGGGTCCCCCGCGTCCAGCTTGCCCCGGCAGTCCTGGCAGCGGGCCTGGGCGGCGGGCACGTCGGACATCAGGCCCCCGGCCAGGTCCACGGCCTCCTCCATCGGCAGGCCGGAGGCCATGCCCATGGCCAGCGCCTGGGCGACCCGGGCGGTGTTCAGCCGGCGGGAGATCCCCTTGTCCCCCCAGCGGCTCTTCCACAGGCCCGAGACCTTGGCCCGGAACCCCCCCACCGCCGCGTACAGGATGAAGAAGACCACGGCCAGGGCCAGCAGAACCAGCAGCACCGGCATGGCGGCGTCCAGGCCCCGGCCAATGGCCAGCAGTCCCCCGGCCACGCCGGTCAGGGAGCCGCCCAGGGAGGCGTACACATCGTTGAAAATGGGCAGAACCCGCACCAGCAGCACGGTGATGACCACCAGCATCAGGGCCAGCATGACGGCGGGGTAGAGCAGCGCGCTGCGGACCCGGCGGTCCATGCGGGAGCGCTCCTCATAGTAGGTGGAAAGGGAGCGCAGGGCCTCCTCCACCTTGCCGGCCTGCTCGCCCACCTCCACCAGGCCCACCACGTAGGCGGGAAAGCGGCCGGCCTCCCGCATGGCCGCGGAAAGGGGCTGGCCCAGGTCCACCTGGTTGGCCATATCGTTGAGCATTTCCTGGTGCTGCGCGCCGCCCTCCTGAGACATGAGAGCCAGGCCGTCGCCCATGCCCACGCCGGCGTGCAGGAGCATGGAGAGCTCCAGGCACAGGCTGGCAATGGCGTCGTTGGATATTTCTTTTTTCAAAATAAAACCCTCCGAATCCTAGGCAATATACTATCTTATTTTATCGCATTTTACAGGGCTTGTAAAGGGGGGAAGAGGAAAAAAAGCCCCCGCTGGGCGCGGGGGCGGATCTTAAGGGGGCCTGGTCTGGTCCGGCGGGTCCCGGGGCCTGGCCAGGTACTCCCGCCAAAGGCTGTAGAAATCCCGCACAGGCTCCAGGCCGGACCAATAGGACCCGTTTCCAATCTGGAAGCGGGCCGGTTCCGCCTCGTCTAAACTGAAATAGAGGTAAAAGCTGTGCGAGGGCTCCGGCTGCGTGCCGTCAAAGAACAGGGTCACGTCGCAGGAGGAATGGGTGGGGCGGAAATCGTCCACATTCCAGCGGAAGAACCGGTAGGCGTTGAGAGCGTCCACCAGGCGGGAAATCTCTTCCGGGTCCCGGCTTTCCAGGGCGGCGCTTTCCGCCCCGCAGCCTATATCGTACAGGCGGATGGAGAAGCCGGTCACATGGGTCTCGTCCAGGTCAAAGATCCGCTTGGAAAACACGTTCAACTGGGAGAAATAGGTATTCTGGGGCTGAATGAAGACCCGGTGGTACAAGACCGCGCTGGCCGCGCCCAATGCCGCAAGGACCAGGAGCAGCGCGGCCAAAAGGACCCGGCCGGCCCGCTTTCGGGGAGAGGCTGTTTTCATAAGGATCCCCCTTTCTATTGCTTGGGCACCTCCCGGCCGCTCTCCGCAATGTCGTACAGGCGCTGCAGGCAGCCCTCCTCGCCAATGTAAAGGGTATTCCCCATAGCAATGCCGGACGGATCGATCACAAGATTCCGATAGTACTCCAGCATGTTGATCCTCGCGCCGCTTCCGCCCAGCCGGTCGTAATACTCTGCGGAGATGGGTTCAAAAGAATTCAGCACATCGATGAATTCGTCCTCCGCGTAGTCGGGGATCTCATAGGTCGTTTCATTGATGGTCATATAAATATTATAAACCTTGTCTTTGGGGAAGAATAGGAAACGGTCCGCAGGGGTCCACAGGCAGTAGCGGCACTGGCAGGGGCAGGCAAAGTCCTCGTCCCTCCAACGAATCGGGCCCAAGTGGATGCAGACCAAAACCAAGCTAGCCGCCAAAACCATGCATAGGGAGCCAAGGGATAGGCTCAGGCGCTTCAGCGTTTTTATTTTCATGGCTTCCACCTCCGTTGGAAAGTTGGCCGGAACGCTCCTCACCGGAACATGTTTTCACAGGAATATCTCTAAACCAAACGCTATTCTTGGGCTTTTTCCCAAGCCGCTCGTTACACTCTTGGGCTTATCAACCAAATTATTTATACACTGTATCTCAATATTTGTCAAGAGTCTTATATAGTAGGCACACTTCAAAATTTTGATTTACCGATTTTGAAGCCAAGCGGCTTTGCCGCCCAGTTCAAAAAAGGAGCGCCTCTTTTGAGCCGCAATAAATATAACCGAAAAAAGTCACACGCTCCACGCGGCCAACCGCGAAACGTCTCGCGGCCCAAAGGCGGACCGTCCTCTCCAAAACCGCAGGGACCGGCGCGGATTCCTCCGGCCGGTCCCTTTGCGTTTGGATTGGTTAAATGTTGTAAATCGATACCGCGTCGCCGATGGTCTTTTCCATGGCCTCCCGGCCGTATTTGTCCACCTCGGCCTTGTTCTTCTCCCCGTGGGTCAGGCAGCCCGCGCCGCCGATGCACCCGCCGGTGCAGGCCATGCCCTCGATGAAGTTGCCCGCCAGGGCGTTCTTGGACTTTTTCAGCAGCGCCATGCGGCAGGCCTCAATGCCGTCGCAGGGCACGGCCTTCAGGTCGAACTCGATGCCCTGCTCCTTCATGGCCTGGGCCACCGCGTCGGACACGCCGCCGGACCGGGCGAAGATGCGCCCATAGTAGGAGGCGTTGTCCAGCACGTCCTCGGGCAGGGTGGTGATGTCCAGGTCCCGGCTGTCAAACAGGGCCTGCAGCTCCTCGAAGGTCAGCACCGTGTCGATCAGGGGCCGCACCCGCTCCTGGCGGGCCTCCGCCTTTTTGGCGGTGCAGGGGCCGATGAACACCACCTTGGCGGTGGGGTCGGTCTCCTTTAAGTACTTGGCAAGGCGCGCCATGGGGGACAGGTTGTGGGAGATGTGCTCTTGCAGCTCCGGGAAGGCGGACTTAATATACGCCACAAAGCCCGGACAGCAGGAGCTGGTCAAAAAGCCCTTCTCCGCCAGCTCCCGGGACTCCTCCATGGCCACCATGTCCGCGCCCAGAGCGGCCTCGATGACGGTGAAGAAGCCCAGCTCTTTCAGGCCCGTAATCACCTGGCCCAGGTTGGCGTAAGTAAACTGGCTGGAAATGGAGGGAGCCACCACCGCGTATACCTTGTACTTGGTGTTGTTCTCGCTCTTTTTCAGCATGTCGATCACGTTGAGCATGAAGGACTTATCCGTCACCGCGCCAAAGGGGCACATGTAGACGCAGGCCCCGCACTGGATGCACTTCTCGTCGTCAATGGCGGCGGCCTTGTCCTCGTTGATGGTGATGGCCTTCACCTTGCAGGCCACCTGGCAGGGGCGCTTGCGGTCCACAATGGCGGAGTAGGGGCAGACCTTGGCGCACTGGCCGCACTCCACGCACTTGCTCTTGTCGATGTGGGCCACATGGTTGTGGTCAAAGGAGATGGCGCCCCGGCGGCACACGTCCTCGCAGCGGTGGGCAAGGCAGCCCCGGCAGGAATCGGTGACTTCATAGCCAGCGGCCGGGCACTCGTCGCAGGCAATGTCGATGACCTCGATGATGTTGGGGTTGTCGGCATGGCCTCCCATGGCCATCTTCACCCGCTCGGCCAGAATGGCCCGCTCCTTGTACACGCAGCAGCGCATGGTGGGCTCTTTGCCGGGAACGATGGTCTTGGGAATGTCCATCATGTTCTCCAGGAGCTTATCCTCCCAGGCAAGCCGGGCGGTCTCCCGAAGGACCTTGTATTTTAGGTACTGCACCTTGGTGTCAAATCTTCTCAGCGTCTGGTTCGGTTGGCTCACTTGGGGTCCTCCTTAATGAAATGATGAGCGGCTTAAGAAACTTTCTGAAGAAAGTTTCTTAAGAATCTTCAAAGACTTTTACACGTTTGACGGGGGCGGGAGGCGGAGGCTGGGCGCTCGGTTTGGGGTTTACCGCTTTCCCTTAGGTTGAGGCGGGCTTGCACGTTTACCACCCAGCGCCCTCGCGGGCAACTCAGCCAGCCAATAACCCAACGCCAGCACGCGCGTGTGGGTCCAGCGTCACGCTGGCCTACGCGTTATCCGTGCCTGCTCCTCTCACTCCTTCCGCGACTGGAAGGAGCGCCCCGCGGCGTGGGTCCAGCGTCACGCTGGGGTTAGAAGTAGCTTACTTTTACTCGTTTGCCCATTTGCTTTAGGCAGTCTACCAGCTCTTCGGCCAGGCTCATTTTGATGCTAAAGGTAATGGGCAGGTCCGGATTCTGGTGGGCGGGGTTGATGGCCCGGCCCACATAGAAGTTGATGTCCGTGGCCTCCTCGAAGAGGAACCGGCTGATCATGGCCGCGCCGTCCCGCTTCATGCCCCAGTCCTCATAGCGGTCGTTGTCCTTTAGGTAGTCCTTGGCGTATTCCAGCACCCGGGCCACGGTGATCACGCCCTCGGTCACCAGGTCTACGCCCTCGATCTCGGCCGTGGGCGGCAGGTCCGATCCCTCGAAGTTCAGGCTGGGCCGCAGGGGCTTGCGCAGGAACTTGGCCGCGATGGTGGAGGTGGTGCCGCCGCAGATGATGTGCTTGCCCTCCTTGGAGAAGAACAGGCTCATCATCCGGTCGCAGTCGTCCCGGTTGGAGGGGGGGCCGAACAGCATGTTCATGGGCTCCCGCTTGCGGATGCGCACCACGGCGGAGGTCACGTCGTCCTTGGGCTCGCCGCCATACAGCTTATAGCACTCGTCCACCAGCATGGTGGAGAGGGTCTTGGCTGTGTACCCGGCGGGCACGATGGTCTCCATAAAGCTGGTGATGTCCTCAATGGCCCAGCCGAAGTTGTACTCGATGCCAATGCCCGCGTGGGGGCAGCCGTCGCTCATGGCGATGAATACGTCGTTCTCCCGCAGGGGGATGGAGGACTTGAAAATCTGCTTGCCGCCGATGTTCATCTCAGTCTTCTGGTAGTCATAGTTCTCCCCGTCCCGCAGCAGAATCACATGGGGGTTGTCGTACTGGATGAGCTCGGCGGTCTGGTTGTTTTGCAGGTGGATGATGGTAAAGGTGGAGTAGGCCACCCCGTGCTCGGAGCTCACCGGCAGGGTGGCGGCCACGGCGGAGACGCACTCCTCCAGGGGCATGCCCTCGGCCATCATGGTGGAGATGATCTTGGAGGTCAGGGTGGAGAGGATGCTGGCCTTTACCCCGCTGCCCAGGCCGTCCGCCAGCACCACCACCGTGGAGTTGTCGCCCTGCTCGATAATATCCACATGGTCGCCGCAGAGCTGCTCGCCAAAATGGTTGATGCTCTTGTATCCGATATCCGCGCACAGGTCATTCATCGGTGATCGACTCCTTCAGCTTTGTCAGCGCGATCTTGGTCTCGGCGGCGGTCTCGCCCAGCAGCGAGGCGATGTCCTGCACGATGCGCATCTGCTTTTCCACCACCTTGTCGGCCACTTCCACGGTCTGGCGGCTGATGTCCTCCTTGCGCTCCCGCTCCAGCTGCTCGTCGGTAATGTCGCGCATAATGCAGATCAGCAGGCGCAGGTCCCGGTCGTAGACCACGGTCTGTTCTACATAGCACTTGTATTCCGCCAGGTAGGTCCGCTGGTCCCGAACCTCCCGCTTGGTGTTGAGCACATTAAGGAACACGGTGGGGTCCAGCACCCGCACCACCGGCTCGCCCAGCACATCGGAGGCGGCCCGGATGTTCATAATCTTCCGGGCGGCGGCGTTGATCTGCTGGACCTCCAGGTCCTCGTTGAGCACCAAAAGCCCGTTGGGCGTGTTGTTCACAATGGCGTCGGAGAAGCCCTCGGCCTTGTCCTTGAGGAAGGGCAGGCACATGCTGATCTCCGCCTTGCCCTGGCACACGGCCGCGGCCTTTTCCCGGCAGGTGTTGTAGCCGCAGGACCCGCAGTTGAGCTCCTGGGAGGGCTTGAACTTGCCCATCTGGCGCAGCACGGCGTTGATCTCCGCCTCGGTGGGCTGCTGGTTCTGCATTTCCAGGTAGGGCATGGCCTTGCGCATGGAGCGGGGCTCGGGCTGCTTCACCTCGAAGTCCCGGGGGCCGGCAAAGTTGGACACGGCCATATAGTCCCGCACCAGCGAACGGTGCTCCATCACCGGGCCGCCCACGCAGCTGCCCGCGCAGATGGACATCTCCACAAAGCATTTATGCAGCTTGCCGTCCAAAACGTCCCGCAGGGCGGCGATGCAGTTTTCCGCGCCGTCCAGGGCCAGGTAGGCGTAGCCCGGCGCGTCCTGCTCCATGGTCTTGAGGATGCCCCCCGTGGTGGGGAAGAACCGGGCCCGGCTGCACTCGTCCGCGTCCATCTGGGCCTCGGGCTTCACCCCGGCGGCCTCCAGCCAGGTGGAGAGCTCCTCAAAGGTAAGTACGCTGTCCACAATGCCCTCGTAGCGCATGGCCTCGTCCTTCTTTGCCACGCAGGGGCCGATGAACACGGTTTTCGCCTCGGGGATCCGCCGCTTGATGTCCTTGCAGTGGGCCAGCATGGGCGAGTCGATGTCCGCCAAAAACTCCAGCGCCGCCGGGAAGTGCTTTTGGATCAGCAGGTTCACCGAGTGGCAGCAGGAGCTGATGATCACGTCCCGGCCGTCCTCCTTGAGCATGCGGTCGTATTCGGTTTTGACCATGGTGGCGCCGATGGCGGTCTCCTCCACGTCGAAGAAGCCCAGCTGCTTCAAGGCCTTGCGCATGGCGCCAATGCCCACCCCGGGGTAGTTGGCCACAAAGGAGGGGGCCAGGCTGGCGATCACCGGGCCGCCCGCCTGCATGAGCACCTTGACCTTTTCGGTCTCGTCCACAATCTCCTTGGCGTTCTGGGGGCACACCACAAAGCACTGGCCGCACAAAATGCACTCGTCCGCCAAAATGTGGGCCTGGCTGCCGGAGAACTTGATGGCCTTGACAGGGCAGTGGCGGATGCATTTATAGCAGTTTTTACAGTTCGATTTCTTCAGCCGCAAACAGTCCGGCATATCCGCAGTCTCCTTTCCAAATCGAGAGTCGCCCAAGCGCCGGGCTTAGGCCTTGGCCTTGATCTGGGTGTTGAAGAAGTCCTCCACAGTCTCGGGGGAGACGGAGTGGAAGGCCTCGTCCACGGTGACGCATACGCCCTGCTGGCACTTGCCCATGCAGAAGGTACCGGAGAGGTCCACCTTCTCCTTCAGGCCGTTTTCGGCGATGAGATGCTGGAGCTGCTCCACCACCTGGCGGGAACCTTTGATGTGGCAGGAGCTGCCGATGCACACTGTAACTTTCATTGATATGGCCTCCTTAAGAGAGTAATGGTATGTCTGGCTTTATTCTAACATTTTTTCGGATTTTTTGCAATGAGTATTTTGTTTAATCTTGCCCCGTTTATCGATATATATTTATCGATAATTCACATGCGATTTCATCCACCCCTCCCCCGCCGTGCAAAGGAAAGGCAAAAAATGGAGGCTGGCAAACGAGTTTGCCAGCCTTTTGCATGGGGAGTCAGGGAGGGTGGAAGGTTCGGCCACGCCCCCGTTCCTTTCCGCTGCCCGGAAAGGGCCGCGTACATGTTTATAGTTAACTTACTTTTAAGAAGCCGCGCCTACAGCCGGATGTTGATCCACTTTCCCCTGCGGAAGCGGATAAAGGTGAGCACAAACCGCAGGGCCTGGTCCAAAAAGGTGCCCAGCCACGCGCCGATGAGCCCGACGCCCAGGGGGTAGCACAGCAGCCAGCTGACGCCCGGGCGGATGCAGGTCACGCTGATGAGGGACACCAGCGCCGTAAACTTGGTGTCCCCCGCCCCCCGCAGGCAGCCGAAGAGGGTCACCTGCTCGATCTGGAACAGCAGCGTCACGCTGAGGATGCGCATGATCTGCGCGCCATAGTCCAGAATCACCGGCTCGCCGCTGAAGAGCATGAAGATCTCCTTGCCGAAGAGGAAATAGACCGTTGCCACCGCCAGGGCGGCAATGAGCCCCAGCTTTTGGCACACATTGCCGTATATCTTGGCCATGTCCGGCCGCTTGCGCCCCAGGCTTTGGCCAATGAGGGTCACCGCGGCCACGGAGAGGCCGTCGCCGAAGGAAAAGGACATGCTCATCAGGTTCATGCCAATCTGGTGGGCCGCCAGCTGGGTGGTGCCCAGGTGGGCCACCGTCATGGCGAACAGCAGGAAGCCGACGCGCAGGCAGAGCTGCTCCACAAAGGCGCTGGACCCCACGTTAAGCAGCGAGTGGACCGTGGCCCGCTCGGCGATCCACCCTTTGACGGAGCGCAGGTCGAGGAAGCCGTCCTTTTTCAGCACCGAGGCCACGCTGAGGGCGCAGGCGCACACCGTGCCGATGACCGTGGCGATGGCCGCGCCCCGCACGCCCAGGGCGGGGAAGCCAAACCTGCCCCCGATGAGCAGATAGTTAAAGAGCACGTTGACCGAATTGGAGATGATGTTGGTGGTCATGGCGATGCGGGTGTTGCCCGCGCCCCGCTGGGCGGCGTTTAAACACAGGGAGACCGTGGAGAACCCGATGCCGCCCATGATGATCTGTAAATACTCTTTAGCGTACTCGTGGGTGTCCGGCTGGGAGCCCACCAGCCGGACGATGGGCCCGGCAAAGGCCACGAAGACCGCGCTGACGGCCACGGTCAGCAGCAAGGTGACCAGCAGGGCCATGCGCACCAGCCGGTTGGCGCTCTCCCGGTCTCCCGCGCCCTTGCGGCGGGCCACGATGGCGGACACGGCCACATTCATGGAGAGGAAGACCGCCAGGCCCAAAAACTTGGGCTGGGTGGAGAGCCCCACCGCCGCGATGGCGTAGGAGCCCAGGGAGCCCACCATGATGGTATCCACCAGACCGGCCAGGCACACGAAAAAGGACTCCAGCACCGAGGGCCAGGCCACGTTCAGGGCGTCCCGGACGATGCGCCCGCTGGGGGGCACCTCCCCGATCTCCATGCCCTTGCAGACTCTTTGGGGGTTGACGAACTGCAATGCGCTCCACTCCTTCGCGGTAATAGTTGTTTCTGCAATTATTATAGCGCTTTTGCCAGAAAAAAGCAAGCCCCGCAAACCCCCGCCCCAAAGGAGCCCCAACAGGCGCAGTAAAAGTTCTTGAAGATTGTTAAGGAACTTCTTTCAAGAAGTTCCTTAACCCGCCGGCGGCGACCTTATCTCTTGACCTTAAAGGCGGCGCAGTAAAAACGGTTAGAGCGGCAAGCCGCCTCATCTCCCTAATATAGAAACAGCGCGCCCATCCTGCGCCGCCGAGCCAGACAGCGCCTTTGAGCGAAGCGAAAAACAGCGGCCCCCTCCCTCCCAGCCTCCCCCCTCCAGCAGAAAAGCCCAGAGCCCCCTCGGGCCAAAAGCAAAACGGCGGGCTCCCTGCTGCGGCCTCCCTTCTCTGGCGGAAGGGGGTGGCTGCATCATGGAGTCCGCTGTTTTTCGCTGCGCTCAAAGGCGCTGGTTTTTGGGGCGGCGGCGCAGGGCTGGCGCGCTATTTTTTCTTGGGGTGATGAGGCGGCTTGCCGCTCTGGCTGTTTTTACTGCGCCGCCTTTTAAGGGCAAGGTCGCGAGACTCTGTCTCGCGCTCTGCTTAAGAAACTTCTTGAAAGAAGTTTCTTAAGCATCTTCAAGAACTTTTGCTGCGCTCCGCGCTTTTCTTTTTTGCTTGGCTAGATTCCTAACACCAGCTTCGCCACATTAAAATATATCATCAGCGCCACCGCGTCCACTATGGTGGTGATCAGCGGGCTGGCCGTCACCGTCGGGTCCAACCCCAGCCGCTTGGCCAGCACCGGCAGGCCGCTGCCCACCAGATTGGCCACCACCATGGCCGCTACCAGCGTGGCGCACACCACCAGGGCCACGGCCGGGCCCACCCGGTCAAAACACATCAGCTTCACAAAATTCGCCGCCGCCAAGGTGCCCCCGCACAGCAAAGCCACGGAGCATTCCTTCAGCAGCACCCGGGGCACGTCCCGGTATTGAATCTCCCCCAGGGAGAGGCCGCGGATGATGGTGGCCGAGGTCTGGCCCCCGGAGTTGCCGCCCGTGTCCATCAGCATGGGGATGAAGCTGGTGAGCACCACGCTGGCCGCCAAAGCGTCCTCAAAGGAGGAGATGATGCCGCTGGTGAAGGTGGCGGAAATCATCAAAAACAGCAGCCAGGGCGCCCGCTTGCGCCAGGTGGCCCATACGCTGGTTTTTAGGTAGGGCCTGTCCGAGGGGGCCATGGCGGCCATCTTTTCAATGTCCTCGGTGGCCTCCTCCTGGATTACGTCGATGGCGTCGTCCACGGTGACGATGCCCACCAGCCGGTCCTCCGCGTCCACCACGGGCAGGGCCAGAAAGTCGTACCGGCTCAGCTCCCGGGCGGCTTCCTCCTGGTCGGTGTGGGTGCGGACGAATTTTACGTTGGTCTCCATAATGTTGCGGATGACCTCGTCCTTTTGGGCCAGCAGCAGGTCTTTTACCGTGACGATGCCCAAAAGCTTCCGGCGGCTGTCGGTGACATAGCAGGTGTAGATGGTCTCCTTTTCCACCCCGGTGCGGCGGATGCGCTCGAAGGCCTGGTCCACGGTCATGCCGCGCTTTAGGTCCACATACTCCATGGTCATGATGCTTCCGGCGCTGTCCTTGGGGTAGTTGAGCACCTGGTTGATCATGCGGCGGGTCTCGCTGTCCACGTGGCGGAGAATCTTTTTCACCACATTGGCGGGCATCTCCTCGATCATGTCCACCGCGTCGTCTAAAAAGAGCTGGTCCATCACCTCTTCCAGCTCCCGGTCGCTGAAGGCCCGCACCAGCAGCTCCTGGGCCTCGGGGGACATATAGGCGAAAGCGTCCGCGGCCAGCTCCTTGGGGCACAGGCGGAACAGAACGGGCATTTTCTGTTCGGGAAGCTCTTCCAGCAAAGCGGCGGCGTCGGCGGGCATCAGGTCCTTTACCGCGGCGCCGGCCCCGGCAAAGTTCCGGGCGTCCAGCAGGGCCTCTACTTTTTCGCGGATTTCAAAGATCAGATTGTTTTCCATTGTGTACCACTCTCCTTAATTTTTTCGGAAGAAGTACACAGCGCGGAGGATAGGGCCCGCTCCGCCCCCGCAAAGGCGCGCGGGAGACGGGAGCCGGCGCTAAAGCCCCGGCCTTAAATCCGGCCGGCGGGAAAAGGCGGGCCGGGGGAAGGGTTCTCGGGGGTCCGCGCTGTCGCTACTTCGGGGAACGTTCACCTGGCTCACCTCTTTTTTTGAAATTAGGGAATTACCCTTATTCTATAGGGTAGTCCATTTGGGGGAGTTTGTCAAGGTGGAAATGTTTGGGAGCGGCGCAGTACAAACAGCTAGAGCGGCAGGCCGCCTCATCCCCCCAAGAAAAAAGCGGCGCGCCAGCCCTGCGCCGCCGTTCCAAAAGCCAGCGCCTTTGAGCGCAGCGAAAAACAACGGCCCCCCCGATGCGGCCAGCCCCTTCCGCCCGCCCCGGCCCTTCCCCCGCAAAAAAACTTGAAAAATGTGGCCGAAAATATTTGCTTTCGCGCTTCAAATATAGTATACTATCCTTAATCGGGCATGTCCCAATTCTACTTCGAAGGAGAAATCATTATGTATTATCTGGGAATCGACCTGGGCGGCACCAACATCGCCGTCGGAATCGTGGACGAAGACTGCAAGATCGTAGCGAAGGTCAGCTCCTCCACCGCTACGGAGAACGCGGAGCAGGTGGCGGACGCCATGGCCGCCACGGCCCGCGCCGCGCTGGAAAAGGCCGGCCTCACCCTGGCGGACGTGCCGTGGATCGGCGTGGGCTCCCCCGGCACGGTCAACAAGGCCACCGGCATCATCGAGTACGCCAACAACCTTCCCTTCCTGAACACCCCCATGCAGAAAATGCTCTCCGAGCGCCTAGAGGGCAAGCAGGTCTACATGGAGAACGACGCCAACGCGGCGGCGTTCGGCGAGTACATGGCCGGGGCCCTCAAGGGCGCCCAGGTGGCCATGGCCATCACCCTGGGCACCGGCGTGGGCGGCGGCGTCATCATCGACGGCAAGATCTTCTCCGGCAGCAACTTCGCCGGGGCCGAGCTGGGCCACACGGTCATCGTGACGGACGGCTGGCCCTGCACCTGCGGCCGCCTGGGCTGCTGGGAGGCCTACGCCTCCGCCACGGGCCTGATCAAGCGCACCAAGATGCACATGCAGGACGCCCCCAAGGGCTCCGCCCTGTGGCACCAGGTGGACGGCGACATCGAAAAGGTCAACGGCCGCACCGCCTTTGACGCCATGCGCCAGGGCGACCCGGTGGGCCAGAAGATCGTGGACGAGTACGTGAAGTATCTGAGCGTGGGCCTGATCAACATGATCAACATCTTCCAGCCCAACATCCTCTGCGTCGGCGGCGGCGTGGGCAACGAGGGCGAGAACCTGCTGGCCCCCGTGCGCGCCATTGTGGATAAGGAGCAGTACGGCCACAATCCGGACGCGAAAACCAAGATCTGCAAGGCGCAGCTGGGCAACGACGCGGGCATCATCGGCGCGGCCATGCTGGGCAAGGAAGGCTGAGCCATGGGCGTAAAAGTGGAACGCTTCGGGACCCTGCCCGACGGGCGGGAGGTCCGCAGCTATACCTTGTGCACAGGGTCCATGACCGCCGTCTTTACGGACTATGGCTGCCGGGTGCTCCGGCTGCTGGCCCCGGACCGGGAAGGAAGGCCCGGCGACGTGGTGCTGGGCCACCGGACCCTGGAGGAGTACTTTGGCGCGGACTACCACGGGGCCGCCATCGGCCGCTGGGGCAACCGCATCGGCGGGGCCCGCTTCCAGCTGGACGGCCAGACGTATACATTAAATAAGAACGATGGGGAAAACTCCCTGCACGGGGGCCCCGGGGGCTTCCACCAGGCCCTTTGGGCCGCGGAGTACGAAGACGGCGAGGAGCCGGAAATCCGCTTTACCCTGGAAAGCCCGGACGGCGAGGAGGGCTTCCCCGGGGCGCTGCGCGCCTCCATTGCCTACCGGCTGACGGCCCAGAACGCCCTGAAGATCACGTATCAGGCCAAAGCCACCCGGCGGACCCCCTATAACCCCACCAACCACAGCTTTTTCAACCTGTCCGGCGACCCCTCCAAGACGGTGCTGGACACCAGCCTGACCATCAACGCCCAGCAGTCCACCGCCGTCACCGACGCGCTCATCCCCACCGGAGAGCTGCTGCCCGTGGCGGAAAGCCCCCTGGACTTCCGCAGCCCGAAGAAGCTGGGGCAGGACATGTTCGCCCAGGACCACCTGATCCAGCTGTGCGGCGGGTACGACCACAATTTCTGCGCGGCCGGCCAGGGCTACCGGAAGATCGCCGAAGCCTACGAGCCGGAAAGCGGCCGGGTGATGGAGGTCTTTACGGACATGCCCGGCGTGCAGCTGTATACCTTTAACAAGCCGCCCCAGGGCGTTTTGGGCAAGGACGGCAGGCCCATGGGCCCCCACACGGCCTTCTGCCTGGAGACCCAGTTCTACCCGGACGCGGTAAACCACGAGAACTTCCCCGGCGGCATTTTGGAGCCGGAGGAGGATTTCGCCAGCGTGACGGCTTACAAATTCTCGACCCGGTAAAAAATATCCCCAAGGAGGCAGGATCCAGCGGCTGGCCGCTGCCTCCTTGGGCTGTGGAGGTTACGGTATGAAACCCGGTACGTTTCAGATGGAAAAATCCTGCGGAGCCGTTGTCTGCCAGGAGGCGGACGGGCTGCCCCGGGTGCTGGTCATCCGGCATAAGAACGGCGGGCACTGGGCCTTCCCGAAAGGCCATGTGGAGGCCGGCGAAGACGAGGCGGAAACCGCCCGCCGGGAGATCCGGGAGGAGACGGGGCTCAAGGTCAAGCTGGACCAGGGCTTCCGCCGGGTGGTGACCTTTTCGCCCAAGCCCCGGGTGATGAAGGACGTGGTCTACTTTGCCGCCCGGCCCACGGGTGGGGACCTGAACCGCCAGGAGGCCGAGGTGGAGGATATGGCCTGGGCCACTTTGGGGGAGGCGCTGAAGCTGGTCACCTATGAGAGCGACCGGGAGGTGCTGCGGGCCTTCATCGCCTACCTGGAGCGGCACGGGATATAGGGGCCGGGAGTGTTCAAAGAGCACATTTTTATGGGAGTTTTACAGAGTGGCCGCTGGCAGCTTAGGGACTCATGACGTTCGCTACGCGAAGTCGACGTTGGCTTTGCCAAGTCGTCCCTAAGAACCCACGAGTTATCCTTTGGATAACTCGTCCACTTTTTGAAAAAGTGGACAAAACTTTTGGTGTTGCGCTCAAGCAGCATAAGCTGTACTTCTCGCCTGCCATTTCAGTCGAGTTGAAGGAACCCATGTATAGTGTAGCTTCCCGCCCCAAACCGAGCGCGGAGCCAACGGCCTCCACCCCGGCCAAGCGTTTAAAAGTTTTTGATCCAAACTTTTTTCAAAAAGTTTGGTCCAGTCCAGGGTGAAACCCTGGCCGCCGGGGGCCGCTCCGCATGACTTCAAAAAACTGCGTCCTTTGGATACTCCCCAAAGCATAGAGAAGAAAAAAGGGAACTGCCAGCCAGTTCCTTTTTTTGCGCCCCCGGCGCCGTTGGGTGGGCGCGGCATAAAAACAAAAATGCCCTAAAACCCTCTCAGGATTTTAAGGCATTTGGCGGAGAAGATGGGATTTGAACCCATGCGCCGGTTTCCCGACCTACTCCCTTAGCAGGGGAGCCCCTTCACCACTTGGGTACTTCTCCAAGGTGAAACTTTATGATAAATCTATAAGGATTAACAAATTGGCGGAGAGGAAGAGATTCGAACTCTTGGTCCCTTGCGGGATCACTAGTTTTCAAGACTAGCTCCTTAAACCACTCGGACACCTCTCCGGCTCTCTGCCGCTTATCATACCACAGGCCGGTATAAATTGTCAAGGATTTTTTCGAAAATTCCTTTTTCCCCAAGGGCCCGGGGCGGAAAAAGCGGGCGCGGCGGCAATCCGCGCTTCCTTAACAAACTTTTAACAAATAGCGTATTGACTTTTTCTGACCATCGTGGTACTCTATGATATAGAGTTTAGCACTCGCGCGATAGGAGTGCTAAGAACCGCTTTCATGGCTGGGGACGCTGGCGCGCCGCAAGGCTTTTTTGACGCCGCGGGGCGGTAAGGGAGCCGCCCGGACGGCGTTCTCCGGCCGTGGACGCCGGTTCTGAAAACTTGGCCCGGCCCTGGAGCCCGGGCGGAAGGGATGGACCGGCTATGGAGCTCAGCCCGCGGAAAGAACAGATATTGGCCTCGGTGGTTTCCGGATTCATCCGGGGCGGCGAGCCGGTGGGCAGCAAGGCGGTGGCCCGGGAGGTGGGGGTTTCCTCCGCCACGGTGCGCAACGAGATGGCAAGCCTGACCGAGCTGGGGTTTTTGGAACAGCCCCACACCTCGGCAGGGCGGGTGCCCTCCCAGCGGGGCTACCGGGAATATGTGGACCGGCTGATGCCCGAGCCCCGGCTGGACCCGGAAGAGCAGCGCTGGATCGACTCCCGTCTGGGCCCCTGCGATCCGGACCGGCTGCTGGCCGCGGCGGCCCGGCTGGCGGCGGAGCTGGGCCGCTGCGCCGCGGCGGCGACCACGCCGGGAGGCGCGGGGGCCAGGGTCAAGGCGGTCCAGCTGGTGCAGACCAGCCGCCGCACCGCCATGCTGCTGCTCATCAGCTCTGGCGGGACTATAAAAAGCCGGGCCTTCCACTGCGATTACGACTTAACCACGGAGATTCTGCGGTACTTTTTCCGGGCCTTTAACGAGCGCGCCGCCGGGAGGCCCGTGTCCGAGATTACGCCGGCCTTTCTGCAAAGCCTGGGCGCTTCGCTGGGCGGGATGTACGCCCTGGTGGGCGCGCCCCTGCGGGCCTTGCTGGAGGCGGCGGGGGACACCGCCCGCACGGACATGGTCCTCAGCGGCCAGATGAACCTGCTCCAGCACGGGGGCTTCGGCCCGGCGGAGCTGCGGCGGGTGCTGGACTTTTTGGAGGACCGGGAGGCCATGGCCTCCCTGCTGGACCAGAAGCCGGGCCGCATCACGGTGCTCATCGGCCGGGAAGCCGGTCTGCCCGCGCTGGAGGAGGCCTCGGCCGTGGTGGCCCGGTACCGGGTGGACGGCCGGGACGCGGGGGCCATCGCGGCGGTGGGCCCCATGCGCATGGAC
This sequence comes from uncultured Oscillospiraceae bacterium, assembly GCA_948471095.1. Taxonomy (GTDB): domain Bacteria; phylum Bacillota; class Clostridia; order Oscillospirales; family Acutalibacteraceae; genus Acutalibacter. Next base: position 3,314 of record CAOKRG010000010.1, on the reverse strand, counting down.
TACCGCAGGCAGCTGGCGGCTTTGGGCTACCTGTCCCAGCGGGTTGGGGATCAGCTGACCATGCTGGCCAGGGACGAGTGAGCCCCAAAAGGGCCCCGGCTTTTTACCGCTTCAAATCCTGCCCGTTTGGGCATTCTAAAAATAACAGATACTTTTTTAGAAAGGAGCCTGTAATATATGAAGGACAACAAGGACAAAGAGGAAAAGCGTCCGCCGGAAGCGGAGGCCCCGCCGGAGCCGGAGGCCCAGGAGCCCCAGCCCCAGGAGGAGGACGCGCTGGAGAAGCTGCAAGCGGAGCTGGCCGCCCAGAAGGACCAGTACCTGCGGGTGCTGGCGGAGTACGACAACTTCCGCAAGCGCACCGCCGCCGAGAAGGCCGGCATCTATAACAACGCGGTCTCCGACACCGTGCAGGCCATTCTGCCCATCGCGGACAACATCGAGCGGGCCCTGGGCCAGGAGAACGCCTCGGCGGAGGACATGAGAAAGGGCGTGGAGATGATCCAGGCCCAGATTGAGGCGGCTTTTGAGAAGCTGGGTATGACGGCGGTGGGAGAGGCCGGGGAGGCCTTCGACCCCAAGCTCCACAATGCCGTGGCCCACATCGAGGACGAAAACCTGGGCGAGAACGTGATCGCCGCCGTGTTCCAGAAGGGCTATAAGCTGGGGGACCGGGTGGTGCGCTTCGCCATGGTGCAGGTGGCAAACTGAAACCAGCGTGACGCTGGACCCACGCCGCGGGGCGCTCCTTCCAGTCGCTGAGGATGTGGTAGGAGTAGGCCTGGATAACGCGTAGGCAGGAAACTTCCGTAAGCTTGCCTCAACCTGAGGGAAAGCCAGGAGCCCCAAACCGAGCGCACCTGGCGGTGAGCACACGCGCGTGTAAGCTTATAGCCACAGGTTGGCTTCGTCGCCCGCGAAGGCACTGTGTGGTAAACATGCAAGCCCCAAACCGAGCGCCCAGTGTACGACTCACTCCTACGATAAACGTGTAAAAGTTTCGTCCACCTTTTCAATGGTGGCGGGGTTTTTAGGGGCAGAGCCCCTAAGCCGCCGGAGGCCTTTTAATACTAAAAGTAATACTAAAAAATCTTTTAATAAATCAATTATTCTAAGTGAGGTAATTATCATGGCAAAAACAATTGGTATTGATTTGGGAACTACAAACTCCTGCGTGGCGGTCATCGAGGGCGGCGAGCCCGTGGTCATCGCCAACGCCGAGGGCGCCCGCACCACCCCCTCTGTGGTGGCCTTCTCCAAGGACGGCGAGCGCATGGTGGGCCAGGTGGCAAAGCGCCAGGCCATCACCAACCCGGAGCGCACCGTCTCCTCCATCAAGCGGGAGATGGGCAGCGCCTACAAGGTGAGCATTGACGGCAAAAACTACACCCCCCAGGAGATCAGCGCCATGGTGCTGCAAAAGCTCAAGGCAGACGCGGAGGCTTACCTGGGCGAGGCCGTCACCAGCGCGGTCATCACCGTGCCCGCCTACTTTACCGACGCCCAGCGCCAGGCCACCAAGGACGCGGGCAAGATCGCGGGCCTGGACGTAAAGCGCATCATCAACGAGCCCACCGCCGCGGCCCTCTCCTACGGCGTGGATAAGGACGCCGACCAGAAGGTCATGGTCTACGACCTGGGCGGCGGCACCTTCGACGTGTCCATCATCGAGATGGGCGACGGCGTGCAGGAGGTGCTGGCCACCGCCGGAAACAACCGCCTGGGCGGCGACGACTTCGACCAGCGGGTCATCGACCACATCATCGCCACGTTCAAGGTGGAGCAGGGCATTGACCTTTCCGGCGACAAGATGGCCATGCAGCGCATCAAGGAGGCGGCGGAGAAGGCCAAGATCGAGCTTTCCGGCGTGACCACCGCGGCCATCAACCTGCCCTTCATCACCGCGGACGCCACCGGCCCCAAGCATCTGGACATGACCCTCTCCCGGGCCAAGTTCAACGAGCTGACCGCCGACCTGGTGGAAAAGACCATGGGCCCCGTGCGCCAGGCCCTGTCCGACTCCGGGCTCTCCATCGGCGAGATCAGCAAGGTGTTGCTGGTGGGCGGCTCCAGCCGCATCCCGGCCGTGCAGGACGCGGTGAAGAACTTCATTGGCAAGGACCCCTTCAAGGGCATCAACCCGGACGAGTGCGTGGCCATCGGCGCGGCCATTCAGGCCGGCGTGCTGGGCGGCGAGGTCCAGGGCCTGCTGCTGTTGGACGTGACCCCGCTTTCCCTGGGCGTGGAGACCATGGGCGGCGTGATGACCAAGATCATTGACCGCAACACCACCATCCCCGCCAAGAAGAGCCAGATTTTCTCCACCGCCGCCGACGGCCAGACCCAGGTGGAGGTCAACGTCCTGCAAGGCGAGCGGGAATTCGCCCGGGACAACAAGCAGCTGGGCCTCTTTAAGCTGGACGGCATCGCCCCCGCCCCCCGGGGCATCCCTCAGATCGAGGTCACCTTCGACATTGACGCCAACGGCATCGTGAATGTCTCCGCCAAGGACCTGGGCACGGGCAAGGAGCAGCACATCACCATCAGCTCCAGCTCCAACATGAGCAAGGAGGACATCGACCGGGCCGTGAAGGCGGCGGAGCAGTTCGCCGAGGAGGATAAGAAGCGCCGGGAAGAGGTGGACACCAAAAACAACGCCGAGAACCTGTGCTATTCCGCCGAGAAGCTGGTCAGCGACAGCGGCGACAAGCTGCAGGAGGCGGACAAGAACGAGATCAACGTGAAAGTGGCGGCCCTGCGCGACAAGCTGCAGAACGGCACGGTGGAGGAGCTGAAGGCCGGCATGGACGACCTGCAGAAGGCCGTGTACGCGGTGAGCGAGAAGCTGTACCAGCAGGCCGCGCCCCAGGGCCAGCCCGGCGGCCCCCAGGACCCGGGCGCGGGCAACCCCGGCGGCCCCGCCCCCGACGGCAACGTCTACGACGCCGACTTCAAAGACGTCGACTAGGCAACGTGACGTTGCATCCACACGCGCGTGCTGGCGGTGGGGTATCGGGAAGTTGAGTCGCCCGCGAGCCAGCGTGACGCTGGACCCAATCCGCGGAGCGCTCCTTCCAGTCGCGGAAGGAATGGGATGAGTAAGCCCGGATAACGCGTAGGCAGGAGACTACCGTAAGCTTGCCTTAACCAACGGGGACGCCGGGAGCCCCAAACCGAGCGCACAGCCAGCGCCTCCCGCCCCGGCCAAACGTGTAAAGTTTTTTGAGGATTCTTAAGGGACTTTTTTACAAAAAAGTCCCTTAAGCCGCCGGAGGCCAGCGTGACGCTGGACCCGCACGCGCGTGCGGGCTTGG
>CAOKRG010000009.1 GCA_948471095.1 uncultured Oscillospiraceae bacterium | reverse complement strand
GCCACCACGTCCTCGCCCTGGGCGTTGGTCAGGAACTCGCCCATGAGCTTCTTCTCGCCGGTGGCGGGGTCGCGGGTAAAGGCCACGCCGGTGCCGCAGTCGTCGCCCATGTTGCCGAAGGCCATCATCTGCACGTTAACGGCAGTGCCCCAGCTGTAGGGGATCTCGTTCTGCATGCGGTAGTAGTTGGCGCGGGGGTTGTCCCAGGAACGGAACACGGCCTTCACGGCGCCCATAAGCTGCTCCTTGGGGTCGCTGGGGAAGTCCGCGCCGATCTTCTCTTTATACTCAGCCTTAAACTGCTCGGCCAGCTCCTTCAGGTCCTCGGCGGTCAGCTCGGTGTCCTGGGTGACGCCCTTCTTCTCCTTCATCTGGTCGATGAGCTCCTCGAAGTACTTCTTGCCCACTTCCATCACCACGTCGGAATACATCTGGATAAACCGGCGGTAGCAGTCGTAAGCCCAGCGGGGGTTCCCGGAGGCCTTGGCCATATACTCCACGACCTCTTCGTTGAGGCCCAGGTTCAGGATGGTGTCCATCATGCCGGGCATGGAGGCCCGGGCGCCGGAGCGCACGGAGACCAGCAGCGGGTTCTCCTTGTCGCCGAACTTCTTGCCGGTGATCTCCTCCATCTTGCCCACGTACTCCATAATCTGGGCCTGGATCTCGTCGTTGATTTTCCGGCCGTCCTCGTAATACTGGGTGCAGGCCTCGGTGCTGATGGTGAAGCCCTGGGGAACGGGCAGGCCCAGCTTGGTCATCTCAGCCAGGTTCGCGCCTTTGCCGCCCAGCAGCTCGCGCATAGAGCCGTCGCCTTCGCTGAACAGGTAGACATACTTGTGGCTCATTGGTAACAACCTCCTAATGAATGTTCAACCGGAATGTCTTGTTCCTTCTCCGATTCTGTTCCAATTATACCAAGAATATCCGAAAAATTCCATAGGAAATTGCAATTATTTCAAAAAATTTTGAAAAGGGTCTTTGGCGGCCGGCGGGGAGGTCGCCTCCGGCGGCTTAAGACACTTTCTGAAGAAAGTTTCTTAAGAATTTTCAAAGACTTTTAAACGTTTTACGGGGGTGGAGGGAGTAAGTTGAGCGCCCGGTTCGAGGCTTGCGCCTCCCGATAGTCATCAAGAAGACTGGCAAGCTGGTTCTTGACCACACTAAACGCGCTCGCGGGCAGCGAAGCCAACGTGTGGCTCTAAGCTTGCACGCGCGTGTGCCCACCGCTAGGTGGCTCGGTTTGGGGCTGGACCGGCAGGCGGGCAGGGCGAAACTTTTGCCATTGTACGCAGCGGGCTTCCTTCTCGCAAAAAAAGCGCGCTTTAAACCCACCTAATTAAGCGCTTCCCCCTTGCAAAGCGGGGAAAAACCTGATAAAATAGGGTCTATTCCGGCGGGGGGCAGGGCCTCCCGCCCTGTTGGCGCGTCCGGAGCGGGCGCGGGGGCCCCGCGCTTGGTCTTCCCCTAAGATGATTACTCAGCCAATGAACCGTGAGGGAGGCTTGGGTCGGGACTTATGACGTTGGCTGCGCCAAGTCGTCCCGAATGGGGCCTACGGTCCTTTAGTAAAGAACGGTTTGGCCTCCGGCGGCTTAGGGGCGTTGCCCCTAAGAACCCTACCAGGGGCCTAACGCCCCTGGACCGCGCTCATTGCTCTATATTGACCTCAAAGATAATGATTAAGAAAATCGCGAACAGTATTTTATTTTAAGTATAGATTGATAGGGAGGACCCCCTCATGTTTTTGAAAAAACAGGCTTCCCCCGGCCCGGTGGAGTTCCTCATCGCCGGGCTGGGCAACCCAGGCCGGGAGTATGAAAACACCCGCCACAACGCCGGGTTTCGGGCCGTTGACCACATAGCGGAGAAATACGGCGTTTCCGTCAACCGGATCAAGTTTAAGGGCTCCACCGGCCTGTGCCGGATGGGCGGGCGGCAGGTTCTGCTTTTAAAGCCCGGCACCTTTATGAACCTGAGCGGCCAGTCCGTGCGGGAGGCCATGGCCTTTTATAAAATCCCCCCGGAGCGGGCGCTGGTCCTTTTTGACGACATCAACCTGGCCCCGGGGAAGCTGCGGGTGCGGCGCAAGGGCAGCGACGGCGGGCACAACGGCATGAAGAACATCATCTACCTCTCCGGTTCGGACCAGTTCCCCCGAATAAAGCTGGGCGTGGGCCAAAAACCCAACCCGGAGTACAGCCTGGCGGACTGGGTGCTCTCCCGTTTTACGGAAAGCGAGCGCAAGGCCCTGGAAGAGGCCCTGGAAAAGGCCTGCGCGGCGGCGGAGCTCATTGTGGCCGGAGACATCGACCGGGCGATGAACCTCTATAACTAAACGCGTGGCTGAAAAGGAAAGCACGAGGCTCCGGCGATACCAGCGTGACGCTGGACCCAAACGCGCGTGCAAGCATAGAGCCACAGGTTGGCTTCGCCGCCCGCGAAGGTGCTGCGTGGTAACCGTGCAAGCCTCAAACCGAGCACTCAGTCCACGCCTCACACCCACGATAAACGTGTAAAAGTTTTTGAAGGTTCTTAGGGAACTTTTTTCAAAAAGTTCCCTAAGCCGCCGGAGGCTCTCCATTACTTCCCAAAAAACCGAGGTGTTTTATGAATTCCATCTTTACCGCTTTGGCCCGTTCGCCTGAATATACCGCCCTGGCTAAGGCGGTGGGCGGCGGGCGGACCCCCGCCGTGGCGGCGGGGCTTTCCGGCATACACAAGTGCGCGGCCATTGCCGCCCTGTGCCGGGAGACCAAGCGCCGGGCCCTGGTCATTGCCGCCGATGAGGCGGAGAGCCAGCGCTTTCAAGAGGACCTGTCCGCTTTGGGCCTGCGGCCCCTGCAGTTCCCCCTGCGGGACATGAACTTCCGGGACACGGCGGTTTCCTCCCGGGAGTATGAGCGCCTGCGGCTGGAGGCCCTCTCCCAATACCAAAACGGCAGCTGCGGGTGCGTCATTGCCTGCGTGGACGCGGCCCTGCAATACACCATGGGCCCAAAGGAGCTGGCAAAGCGGCTGTTCACGGTCCGGGCCGGGGACGAGCTGCCCATCGGCCGGCTGCTGGAGGCCCTGCTGGCCTGCGGCTATACCCGGGAGGACCAGATCGAGGGCCCGGGCCAGTTCAGCCGCCGGGGAGGCATTGTGGACTTCTTCTCCCCCAGCGCCCGGGAGCCGGTGCGGGTGGAGTTCTGGGGGGACGAGATCGACTCCGTGAGCTTCTTCGACCCGGGCACCCAGCGCCGCACGGACCCGGTGGATGAGGTGACTTTGGCCCCCTGCGTGGAGGTGATTCCCGGGGACGTTCCGGCGCTGGTCAAGCGCATCGAGGCCGTGGCCAAGAGCCTGCGGGGCAAGCGGACCCCCAAGGCCAAGGAGATCCTGGCCGCCGAAGTCCAAAAGCTGCGGGAGGGCCTGCACCTGGGCTCTATGGATAAGTTCCTGCCCTTGGTCTATGAAGAGACCGCCACCCTGTTCGACTATTTCGACCCGGCGGACTCCCTGCTGTTCCTCTCCGAGGGGAACAAGCTCAAGGAGCGCACCCGCACCGCCGCCGCCCAGTGGGGGGAGGACCTGCCCGCCTATTTGGAGGAGGGCCTGCTGTGCAAGGGCCTGGACCGGTACGCCGAAGACTGGCCCTATGTGCTGGGCCAGGCGGAGCGGCTGCCCGCCGTGTTTATGGACGTGTTCGCCCGGGGCACTTACGAGGTGCCCACCAAGGCCCTGGTGAACTTTACCGTGCGGCAGTTCCCGGCCTGGGGGGGCGGGACCCAGCTTTTGGCCGAGGACCTTTCCGCCCTGCTGCGCCAGGGGCGGGCCTGCGTGGTGCTTTCCGGCACCCAGCGGGCGGGCGAGGCCTTGGCCGCCGACCTGAAGGAAGCGGGCCTGCCCGCCTCCTATGTGGAGAACCCCTCCGCCGCGGCCAAGGGCACGGTCACGGTGGCGGGCGGCTCCCTTTCCGCCGGCTTCGACTGGCCGGACGCGGGCTTTGCCCTGATCACCCGGGGGCGGCTGGCGCCCCAGACGGTGAAAAAGTCCAAAAAGAATAAAAATTCCAAGGAGATCTCCAGCCTGGCCGAGCTGTCCCCCGGGGACTACGTGGTCCACGCCAGCCACGGGGTGGGGGTTTTCGAGGGCATCCACAAGCTGGAGATGAACGGGGTGGCCAAGGACTACATCAAGGTGCGCTACGCCAAAAACGACACCCTCTATGTGCCCGTCACCCAGCTGGACATGGTATCCAAATACATCGGCCCCCGGGAGGACGCGGGGGTGAAGCTCAGCCGCCTGGGCGGGGCTGACTGGCAGCAGAAGAAAGCGAAAGTCCGGGCCGCTGTGAAGGATATTGCCAAAGAGCTGATCATGCTCTATGCCCAGCGCATGGAGCAGAAGGGCTTCCCGTTTCCGGCGGACGGGGAGTGGCAGCGGGACTTTGAGGCCCGGTTTGAGTTCGACGAGACCGACGACCAGCTGCGCTGCGTCAACGAAATTAAAGACGACATGGAGCGGGCCGTGCCCATGGACCGGCTGCTCTGCGGGGACGTGGGCTTCGGCAAGACGGAGGTGGCCCTGCGGGCGGCCTTCAAGTGCGTCACCTCCGGGAAGCAGTGCGCCATTCTGGTGCCCACCACCATTCTGGCCTGGCAGCACTTCCAGACCATCTTAAAGCGTATGGAGGGCTTTCCCGTGGACGTGGAGCTGCTGTCCCGGTTCCGCACTCCCAAGCAGCAGGAGCAGATTCTGCGCAAGGTGAAGCGGGGAAGCGTCGACGTCATTGTGGGCACCCACCGGCTGGTCAGCAAGGACGTGGCTTTCAAGGACCTGGGGCTGGTGATCATCGACGAGGAGCAGCGCTTCGGCGTGGCCCAGAAAGAGAAGCTCAAGGCCCTGTGCCAGTCCGCCGACGTGCTGACCCTGTCCGCCACGCCCATTCCCCGCACCCTGAACATGGCCCTCTCGGGCATCCGGGACATGTCGGTCATCGAGGAGGCCCCTCAGGACCGGCACCCGGTGCAGACCTATGTGATCGAGCACGACAAGGGCGTTTTGTACGACGCCATCCGCCGGGAGCTGCGCCGGGGCGGGCAGGTCTACTACCTGCACAACGACACCGCCTCCATCTCCCGGGTGGCGGCCCAGCTGCAAACGGACATCCCCGAGGCCCGGGTGGGCTATGGCCACGGAAAGATGGACGAGGAGGAGCTCAGCGAGGTGTGGCGGCAGCTTTTGGACCACGAGATCGACATTTTGGTGTGCACCACCATCATCGAGACCGGCGTGGACGTGCCCACGGCCAACACCCTGATTATTGAGAACGCGGACCGCATGGGCCTCTCCCAGCTCCACCAGATTCGGGGCCGGGTGGGCCGCAGCAGCCGCCGGGCCTATGCCTACCTGACCTACACCCCCAACAAGTCCCTGACGGAGATTGCCCAAAAGCGGCTCTCCGCCATTCGGGAGTACACGGAGTTCGGCTCGGGCTTTAAAATCGCCATGCGGGACCTGGAGATTCGGGGCGCGGGAAACATTTTAGGCGGCGAACAGCACGGCCACATGGAGTCTGTGGGCTACGACATGTATGTGAAGCTGCTCAGCGAGGCGGTGAGCATTATGAAGGGCGAGGCCCCCAAGCGGCCGGTGGACGAGGGCTGCTTGGTGGATATGCAGGTGGAGGCCCACATTCCCGAGGACTACATCGACAGCGTGAACCTGCGGCTGGAGGTGTACCGGAAGATTGCCCAGATTCAAGACCAGGAGGACGCGCTGGACGTGACCGATGAGCTCATCGACCGCTTTGGCGAACCGCCGGAGGCGGTGAAGGGGCTGGTGGACATTGCCCTGCTGCGCAACACCGCCAGCGAGCTGGGCATTACGGAGATCAAGCAGCAGGGCGAGGCGCTGCTGCTGTACAAATCCCAGCTGGACATGGAGCAGGTGGGCGGCCTGGTGAAGGCCATGAACGGCCGGGTGCTGCTCAGCGCCGGGAGCAGGCCCTACCTAAGCGTAAAACTGCGGGGCGAGGCCCCCCTGGACGCTCTGAACGGCGTGCTAAAGGCCATGAAGGAGGGATAAACCCTGGAAGAAGCGATGTTTGACCGGCTGACCCTTTCCCTGGACCTGGCCGGGTGCCCCAACCGCTGCCGCCACTGCTGGCTGGGCTGGGGGCCCAACGGGGGCCTCAGCCGGGAGGACCTGGCGTGGGCGGCGGAGGCCTTCCGGCCCTATGCCCGGGAGCTGGCGGTGTACGACTGGTACCGGGAGCCGGACTATGCGCAGGACTACCGGGAGCGGTGGGAGCTGTGCGAGAGCCTCTCCACCCCGGGAAGCGGCCGGGAGCACTTTGAGCTGGCCAGCCTGTGGCGCTTGGCCCGGGACGAAAACTACGCCCCCTGGCTGAAGGGCCTGGGGGTCAACGCGGTGCAGGTTACCCTCTTTGGCGGCGAGGCGGCCACGGACCGCTTTACCGGGCGGCGGGGGGCCTATGGGGACATTTTAAAAGCCATCGAGGCCATGCTGGCCCAGGGAATCGCCCCTCGTGTGCAGGTCTTTGTGAACCAGCGGAACGTGGACGAGCTGGGGGCCGTGGAGGCGCTGATGGAGGAGCTGCGGCTGGAGGAGCGCTGCCGGGCCATAGGCCAAGAGTTTGCCTGCTTTGTACACCAGGGCAGCTGCGATGGAAAAAACGCGGACTTTTACCCGGACTGGGTGACCCCCGAGGACCTGGAGAAAATTCCGCCCCGGCTGGCGGCGGGGACCCTGCGGCATTTCGGGGCGAAAAGCCTCCGGGAGGTCTTCGGCCAGACCGAGGCGGAGCTGGTGCGGGAGCTGCGGGAGGACCGGTCTACCCGCCGCCTGAGCCAGCGGGAGCCGGTGCTCTTCGTGGACCCCAACTGGGACGTGTACCCCAACTTCACCACCCCCGGGCCCGCCTGGCGGCTGGGGAACCTGAAGCGGGACGGGGCCGCCCGGGTGCTGGAAGCCTACCGAAGGGACGAGGCCCCCGGCCAGCGGGCCAGAATGACCGTGCCGGTGTGCCAGCTGGTCCAGGCCCACGGGGACCTGGAAAGCCGGCGGCTCTTTGACCAGGGGGACTACATCGACTACCTGCTAAACCGATATTTGGAGGGAGAGACATGATCGTATTACCGGCAATCGACCTGCACGAGGGAAAATGCGTCCGGCTGTTCCAGGGGGACTACGCCACCGCGGAGGTGGTGGCCGGGGACCCCATTGAGACCGCCCAAGGCTTCGCGGAGGCCGGGGCCCACTGGCTGCACATGGTGGACCTGGACGGCGCCAAGGCCGGGGAGCCTGTGAACCGGCGGCAGATTTTGGATGTGGTCCGGGCCACGGGCATGAAGGTGGAGGTAGGCGGCGGCATTCGCGCCATGAAGGATGTGGCCGGTTATTTAGACGCTGGCGCGGCCCGGGTAATCTTGGGCTCGGCGGCTTTGCGGAGCCCGGACTTCGTGCGGGAGGCCGTGAAGGAATACGGCGGACGCATCGCCGTGGGCATAGACGCCTGGGGCGGCATGGCCGCGTCCCAGGGCTGGACCGAGCAGAGCCAAGTGAACTACATCGACCTGGCCCGGCGCATGGAGGACCTGGGGGTCCAGTACATCATCTGCACGGACATCCAGAAGGACGGTACTCAGGCTGGGCCAAACCTGGAAATGCTGGACCGGCTGAACCGGTCGGTAGAGTGCAATGTGACCGCCAGCGGCGGGGTGAGCAGCTTGCTGGACCTGGCCGCCCTGTACGACCTGGGGCTCTATGGGGCCATCGCGGGCAAGGCGGTGTACGCGGGCGCCCTGGACCTGCGGACGGCGGTGACGGCCTGCCACAAGCTTGGGGGCAGAAGGCCCAAGACCGAGGCCGCCCTTAACGACGAGCTGGACCGGTTTTTCCACAAGGGGGAGCTGATCCCGGCCATCGTGCAGGACCGCCGGACCAACCAGGTGCTGATGCTGGCCTATATGAACCGGGAGGCCCTGCGGAAGACCTTGGAGACCGGGACCACCTGGTTCTACAGCCGGAGCCGCAAAGCCCTGTGGAACAAGGGCGAGACCTCCGGCAACACCCAGCGGGTGGTAAGCGTGGCGGCGGACTGCGACGACGATACCCTGCTGGTGCGGGTGGACCCCAGGGGCCCGGCCTGCCACACGGGAAAGACCAGCTGCTTTTTTAAGGAAATCTACGGGGAAAGCGCGGAATAACAAAAAACGCGGGAAAGGGAGCGCAAAGCATGAACGAACTGCACGCACTGTACCAGACCGTCCAGAGCCGGAAGGAGAGCGCCCAGGAGGGCTCCTACACTGGGTACCTGTTCCGGCAGGGGCTGGATAAGATCTTGAAAAAATGCGCCGAGGAGTGCGGCGAGGTGATCATCGCCGCCAAAAACGGGCAGAACCCGGACACCGTGCTGGAGCTGAGCGACCTGCTCTACCACCTGACCGTGCTGATGGTGGAACAGGGCATCCGCTGGGAGGACGTGGAAGCGGAGCTGGAAAAGCGGGGCGGCAAAACCGGCAACCTGAAGGAATTCCACCAGGTGGACAAAAACAGCTAAGGAGGCTGGATATGGATTCCATGCGCTGGACCTACCTGGACAAGGTGAGGGCTTTTTTAAAGCCCGGGACCCGGGTCTTGGACCTGGGCGGCGGAGGCGGAGATCTGCTGCTGCCCATGCTGCGGGACGGCCGCCCGGCGGCAGGGTTGGGCGAGGCCACGCTGGAGCAGCGGCTGGCGGCCCTGGGCGTGACCCTTTACCGGGCCCAAGGGGAACGGGGCCTGCCCTTTGCGGAGGGCTCCTTCCAGCTGGTGCTCTGCCGCCATCAAAGCTTCCGGCTGGACCAGATCCGGCGGGTGCTGGCCCGGGGCGGGTTTTTCCTCACCCAGCAGATCGGGGGCCGGGACAGCCAGAGGCCGGGCCCGGCGGACTTCAACCTGGAAAACCAGCTGCCGCTGTTCCGCCAGGCGGGCTTCCGGATTATGTACCGGAACCAAAGCTATGAGCGGGAGGGCGGGGCCCTGCGGCACCGGTTCATTATCATTGCCAAGAAAAAATAGGAAGGCCAAGAAATTGCATTGGACCTCTTGCGAAATAGCCGAGAACCAGGCAAATTTCGCGGCCCCTGGCAGGGTGTGGGACAGCGTCCCACGGTCTTGCCGCAGGCGCGTCCTTTGCGCCGGAGGCCTTTTATATTAAAAAACAATTTTGCAAGAGCTCTATTGAAGAAGGGAAAATGAATATGACGGATTTTGAGCGCATACGAAGCGAAATTGACAGCTACTGCGGGCTTTCCTGCGGGGAATGCCCCTTGCGGGAATCCACAGGCTGCGGCGGATGCATCGCCACGAAAGGCCGTCCCTTCCACGGGGAATGCGGGCTGGCCCAGTGCGCCATAGAGAAAAAGCGGGGGTTCTGCGGCGAATGCCCGGACTTCCCCTGCAAGCTGCTCCAGGACTACTCCCACGACCCGGAGCACGGGGATGACCCGCCCGGCCGGCGGATTGAGCGCTGCGGCCGGTTGAAGGCCGGCCTGGTGGCCGCGGCCCGGGCCGGGGTGGACCCGCAGGGCGTGTGCGGGCACCACTGCGACCACTGCCCTTACACCAAGTATTGCGGCGGATGCCGGGGCGTCTACAACAACTGCTCCTATGGCACGCTGTATGAGGACGGGGTCTGCCCCAATGTGTCCTGCGCCCGGGAGCGGGGCCTGGACGGCTGCTATGACTGCCCGGAGCTGGACGGCTGCGGCAAGGGCTATTTCGGCGCGGAGGACGGGCACACCGCCAAGGACGCGGCCCGGTCCATCCGGGAGCGGGGCAAAAAGGCCCACGCGGAAGGCTTGGCCGGGGCTTAGAGTCTGCTTTAGGACCGGAGGAATCCTGGTTTTTCCTATCTGGGCGGGAAGACGGTTTATCGAATTATATAGTTAACACAGTTCAAAAGAGGTATCCTACCTCTTTTGAACCAAGCAGCGTAGCTGCCCAGCTTAAAAATCGGTATCCACCGATTTTTAAGTGTGTTTACTATAAAGCCGGCAGCAAAACAGGCCGGTTCCCACCATACAAAAAGAGGCGGAGCGTCTTTCTTGCTCCGCCTCTTTTCTGCTATTTTGGGGCCGTTTTTATACCGGGCACACTGGAACACCGGCAAAGCTTGTCCTCCGTCTATAAAAAAACCAGACGCTTTGCCTCCCTCATCCAGTCAGGCGGCCCTGCCCCCTCAGAAGGGCCAGACGTTTCCTCCGAACCGTGTCAACTATGGGAGCCCCTGGGTCCGAAAGAAGCGTTGAAACCGCCTCAGCCTTCGCTCCGCTGAATGGCCATCCCGTCATATGCCGCCAGCTCCGCCACGGAGATGGGCTGGCCGCTGGCCATGTCCACGCAGCCCTCCGGCAGGGGTACGCTCTGGGCCTCGCCGCTGAAGTTCTGCAAGAACACGTACTTCTCCCCGTCCTTCTCCCGCAGGCAGGCCTCCACGCCCTCCGGCGGGTCCGCAGGCAGGGCGCGCTTGCAGCCCAGTTCTTCCGTCAAGCCCCGGTAGAAGTCCCGGTAGAAGTCCGCCCCGGCCCGGGCGGCCAGGTAATAAGCCTTGCCCGTGCCATAGGCGTTCACGGTCAGGGCGGGCTCCCCCTGGTAGAAGTCCTGGCCATAGGTTCCCAGAACCTGGGCCCCCCGGGCGTGGATGAGGGCGCACAGCTCGCTGACCGGGTAGCTTTTGCCGTCCAGCAAAATGCAGTTGCCCTCCCCGTCATAGAGGCCGTCCGTGGCCTCGTGCCAGACGCCGAAGACCTCCCCCAGTCCCTCGCCGGGCCAGCCGCCCAGATGGCACAGGTCGTTTTCATTCACAATGCCCGTGTGGTAGGTGCCGATCAGCGTGCCGCCCTCTTTGACAAACTCCGCAAGCTTCTGGGCAAAGCCCGCCCGCAGCAGGTACAGCATGGGGGCGATCACCAGCTTGTAGCCCTTGATCTCGCACTCCTCGTCCACAATGTCCACCGGCACGCCCATGCGCCACAGGGCCCGGTAGTGGGCCCGCACGTCCTCCGCGTAATGGATGCCGCAGTTCCGGGGCCCGGCCGCGTTTTCCACGGCCCAGCGGTTCTCCATGTCGAACACCAGGGCCACGTCGGGCTTTACCTCCGATCCGCAGACGGCCTCATCCAGCTGCCGCAGGCGCCGGCCCACCTGCTCCACGTCCCGGAACTCCCGGGTATCGCTGTGGCCGCAGTGGTCGATGACCGCCCCGTGGAATTTTTCCGAAGCGCCCCGGCTTTTGCGCAGCTGGAAGTACTGCACCGAGTCGGAGCCGTGGGCCACGGCCTGCATACTGGCCGCCAGGTGCATTCCGGGCCGCTTCAGCCGGGAGACGGGGGCCCAGTTGGTGGCGCTGGGCACGGACTCCATCAGCAGGAAGGGCTGCTTCTTCAAGGAGCGCATCACGTCGTGCCACAGGGCGAAAGAAACCGCCGTGTCAACGTCCTCCTCCGTGCCCTTCCACTGGGGATAGGCGTCCCAGGAGACCACGTCCAGCACGTCCTTGAACTTAAAGTAATTATAGAAATAATAGTCCTCCATCAGGTTGGCCGTTACCGGAACGGAAGGGTCCGCCGCCTTCACCGCGTCCCGCTCGGCCCGGATGAAGTCCGCCACCTGGTCCGTTACAAAGCGCTTCCAGTCCAAGCTCAGGCCGTGGACCGGCTCGGCGTTCCCCCAGGCGTTCCGGGGCGCGGGCGCGTGGATTTCCTCCCAGCTGTTAAAGGTCTGGCTCCAGAAGTCCGTCCACCACTGCTTATTGAGGGCCTCCAGGGAGCCGTACTTTTTCTTCAGCCACTCCCGGAACGCCGCCTGGCACAGCTCGCAGCGGCACTCGCCGCCATATTCGTTGGAGAGATGCCACAAAATGACTCCCGGGTGCTTGGCGAAGCGCTGCGCCAAAACCGTGTTGATGGCCCGGACCTTTTCCCGGTACACGGGGGAGGTGTAGCAGTGGTTGTGCCGCCCGCCGGAGAGCTCCCGCTGGCCCGCCGCGTTGACCCGGCGGATCTCCGGATACTTCTCGCTCATCCAGCGGGGCTTGGCCCCGGAGGGGGTGGCAAGCACGGTGTAGATGCCGTTTTCGTAGAGGTTTTGGATGATTTCCTCCAGCCAGTCCAGCTGGTACACGCCCTCCTGGGGCTCCAGCTTGGCCCAGGCAAAGATGGCCAGGGAGACGCAGTTGATGTGGGCCTCCTTCATCAGGGCGATATCCTGTTCCAGAATGTCCGGACGGTCCAGCCATTGGTCGGGGTTGTAGTCGCCGCCGTGGAGCAGGTGGGGGAATTTGGGGGTTAGGGAAGTCATAGTGCCGCTCCTTTCAAAAGCTTGGTTGATGCGCCGGGCAGGCGCTTGAGGACATTTTACTACAGAGCGGGGCCCGGGTCAAGGCCAAAAATCCACGCCAAGCGCGGAAAGAGAGCCAGGAAAAATTTCGCCGGTCTCGCCTGCCGGCTCGGTCGGTTCGCAGCTTGCCTGCCACTGGCAGGCGCTCACCCTTTTCAAAGGCTGCAGAGCACGACTTCGCAAAGCGAAGTCGCCGACAGAGTCTCGCGGCCTTGCCCTTGCCCTTAAAAGGCGGCGCAGTAAAAAAACTTAGCGTGACCAGCTAAATCATCCCCCCAAGCAAAAACAGCGCCCCATTCTGCGCCGCCGCTCTTTAGAAAGCGCATTTAAGCGAAGCGCCAAACAGCGGACTGTTCGATGCGGCTAACCCCCTTGCGGAACAGGTAGCTCATCCCACAAAAGCTAACTGGGGGGAAACAGTCCACTGTTATTCGCTTCGCTCTAATGTGTTACATATGGGCGGCGGCGCAGCATAAGCGCGCTATAGATGCTTGGGGTGATGTTCAGGCGTTGTGCGCTAAACCTTTTTACTGCGCCGCCTTTTAAGGGCAAGGTCGCCGCCGGCGGCTTAGGGGCTCTGCCCCTAAGAACCCTGCCAGGTGCCTAACGCACCTGGACTGCGTATGACGCTCTATCTTTGCTTAGCTTGAAAACGTTAGGCTGTCGTAGGCCTCCCCGGCCAGGGTCTTCCACACAAGCCTTTCCCCTTCCCACACCATATACCCCCGGGCGCTGCCCTCTTTCGGCAGAGAGACCGATCCCGGGTTCAAATACCACCACCCGCCAGACGTCTGCACCTTGGCGGGCACATGGGTGTGCCCGTGCAGCAGCACCTCCCCCGCCGCCAGCGCCGGAGGGGCCTCCTGGTTGTACCGGTGCCCATGGGTGGCGAACACCAGCCGCCCCGCCCAGTCCAGCAGGCAGTACTCCGCCAGCACCGGGAAGTTCAGCACCATCTGGTCCACCTCGGCCTCGCAGTTGCCCCGCACGCAAAAAATGCGGGAGGCGGCTTCATTCAGCATCCCAATCACCTCCTTGGGAGCATAGCCCTGGGGCAGGTCGTTCCGGGGGCCGTGGTAGAGCAGATCCCCCAGCAGCAGCAGGCGGTCCGCGCCCTCCAGGCGGAACCGTTCCAGCATTTCCCCCGTGTAGAGCGCCGAGCCGTGCAGGTCCGAGGCAATCATCCATTTCATCTTGGCAGCCTCCCTTATTTATTTTTTATGGCTGAGGAAGCGGGTGCCCACGGGCTTCCCCTCCACAATGGCGTACAGGTCCTGGGGCCGGGCCCCGTTGGTAATCACCATGTCGCAGCCAGCCTCCATGGCGATGCGGGCCGCGCTGAGCTTGGTTGCCATGCCGCCGGTGCCCCGCCAGGTGCCCGCGCCCCCGGCCATGGCCTCGATCTCCGGGGTCAGCTCCTCCACCTGGGGCAGAAGCTTGGCCCCAGGGCAGGCGTGGGGGTCCGCGTCGTACAGGCCGTCAATGTCGCTGAGCAGCACCAGCAGCTCCGCCCCGCAAAGGGAGGCCACAATGGCGGAGAGGGAGTCGTTGTCGCCCAAGATCTTCTGCCGCCCGGTCTCGATCTCCGCCGAGGAGACCGAGTCGTTCTCGTTGACCACCGGAATAACGCCCAGCTCCAGCAGGGCGCAGAAGGTGCCCTGCAAATGCTCCAAGCGGCCCGGGTCGGCCACGTCGTCGGAGGTCAGGAGGATCTGGGCCACGGAGCAGTTATACTCCGAGAACAGCTTGTCATAAATGTGCATCATGCGGCACTGGCCAATGGCTGCGGCGGCCTGTTTCAGGCGCAGGGCGCTGGGGCGCTCCGGCAGGCCCAGGTGGGCCGTGCCCACGGCGATGGCCCCGGAGGACACCAGAATGACCTGATAGCCCATGCCGTGCAGGTCGGCCAGCACCCGGGCCAGGCGCTCCATGCTGCGCAGGTCCAGGGAGCCGGAGGGATGGGTCAGGGTGGAAGTGCCGGCCTTGACGACCAGGCGGCGGGGTGTAATATGCAAAACGATCTCTCCTATCTAAAACGATTATAGAAATTTCACGGACCTTTGCCGCCGCGCTTTTCCGCGCGCCTATTACTTGATCCGCGGCCTGCGCCGCACCTTCATCGCGCAGTACTCGCCCAGCGCCAGCAGGGACCCAAACGCCAGCCCGCCCACTCCATAGAGGAAGGGCCGGGCAATCATGATGTTCTTCTGCTGTATGATCGCCTGTCCAGCCTCGGACTGGGGCAGATTGGGTGCCAGATACCCCTGGGCGGACGCCGCCGGGGCAAAGCTAGCCAAGGACTCGAAAAATTCCTCCATCTCCTGGGCATAGTAGCCAAAGTCGGTGATATGAAGCCGGGGCAATAGGGACGAGGGCAGGTCGACGGCCCCCAGCGCCAGCGGCACGCAGGCCAGCAGCGCCAGGCCCAGCGCCAGGTTCACCAGCAGCGCCGCCCGGTTCTGCCTGGCCTTTCTGGTCAAAACGCAGGACCACACCCACAGGGCCAGCGCCGCCGTGAAGAGGAAGAGCAGCGTGCCCAGCCCGGCAAAATTATCCAAAAACTGGCTCATGGCCGCAAAGCTGTATACCTTGGCCTGGTAGAGCCCTGGAATCAGGCTTTTCGCCCGGGCCTCCATAAAGGGGGCCGCTACGCCCTCCACCGAGAGCAGCACCGCGCTTTCGCTCTGCTCCACAATCTCCACCCCGTCGGGCAGCCCGCTCAGGTCCGGCGCCCCGGCGCCGCTGGGAAGCGCCGCCAGCCAGTAGTCCGGCTCCGGGCGGCCGCCGCGCACCTCATCCACAAGCTCTCCGGATTTTAGAGGCTTGGAGGAGTACTGGACATAGGTGCCCCAGCCGTTTTCCAGCTTGAGCTTATCCCCGTCCAGCTGCCAGCCGCCGCCCGCCTCCTGAACCCGGACCCCGGCCTCCCAGCCGGTTCCCTCATACAGACTGTAAAGGGCCGGGCCGTTCTCCCCCATCATCAGGCAGTCCGCGGGCAGGCTGTCGGAGCCAAAGCCGTTCAGCTCCACGGTGGCCACCTGGGGGACCATCTGCTTTTCCACCTTGAGGGACAAAAAGGTGCACGCGCCTACCAGCCAGAAGACCAGAATAAAAATGCACAAGGCTTTCTTTTTCACCGCAAACCCTCCCTTATTTCATTTCGGCCAGGACAATGCCCTCGACCAGCTCCCGGTTGAAGTAGGTGAACAAGAACAGCGGCGGAAGCACCACCAAAACGCAGCACACCAGCTGCAAAGTGGGGTCCGCGGGGGGCACGTAGGCCAGGGCCACGGAAATGGGGTAGCGCATAAAATCCTTCAGGTACGCGATGGGCTGCTCCACCATGTTCCAGCCGTCCAAAAAGGAGAGCAGGGTGACGCACACCAGACCGCTGGTGTTCATGGGAAGAATGATCTTCAGCAGCAGGCGGAACAGCCCGCAGCCGTCCAGCTTGGCCGCGTCCACAATGTCCTCGCTGACGGATTTAAAGCTCTGGGTCAGAATAAAGGCGCCCAGGGGGGCGAAGATGGAGGGCAGAATCAGCGCCGCGTAGGTATCCAGCAGGCCCAGGCCGTCCAGCATGATATAGTTGGGCGCCAGGGTGACCTGCAGGGGAAGGACCATCAAAATCATCAGCAGAAAGAGCAGGGCGTTTTTTCCTTTAAACTCGCATTTCGCAAAGCCATAGCCCGCCAGAATGGAGACCACCAGCTGCCCGGCCACAATGCACAGGCAGATGAGGAGGGACTTCCAGAACCGGACCAAATACTGGGACGTGCCCAAAAAGACCTCGTAATAGAAGTGGAAGGTCATTCCGCTGGACTGGGGCAGAAAGCTGAGGGCCAGCACATACACAAAGGGCGCGATGGAGAGGAAGGCGAACGCCCAGGCCAGCACGCTGCCGGAAAGAGAGGATTTCTTTTTCATCCGCGAAAGGCCTCCTTTTTTCTTACGAACCCGTAAAACACCGCGAACACCGCCAGCACCACGATCAGAAGCAGCACCGAGGCCACGGAGAGCTTGGCGTAGTTCAGGTTCTCAAAGCTGTTGTTGAGGAAGTGCTGGAGCATGTAGATGTTCTCGTTGGGGTGGGTGCCGCCGATGAGGAAGATCTCCCGGAAGCACTTGAAGGCGTTGATGAGCGAGAAGATGAGGGCGAAGAACACCGAGTACCACATCTGGGGCGTGGTGATGTAGTAGAACTTCTGCCAGCCGGAGGCCCCGTCCAAGTCGGCGGCGGAGTACTGCTCCTCCGGAATGGTGACCAGGCCCGCCAGCAGCAAAATCACGCTGTAGCCCGTGTTCTTCCACAAATACAGGAGCAGCACCACCCCAAAGGCCGCCGGACCGCCCAGCCAGTCCGTCAGGGGCAGGCCCAGGGCATTGGTCAAAGCGGGCAGGACCCCGGACTCGGCAAAGAGCAGCTCCACCAAGATCACCGCGCCCACCACGGGCATGATGTACGGGAACAGGAATACGGATTTCAGCAGCTTGTGCTTATTGGCCTGTTTTTGCATCAGCAGGGCGATGGCGTAAGCCAGCACCATAATCAGGGGCAGGGCCGCGGCCAAAAAGCGCATGGTGTTGCCAAAGGCCAGGGTGAACATGCCGTTTGAGGCCACGTCCTGATAGTTGATAAAGCCCACAAAATACAGGGCGCTGCCGCTGCCGGTGGAGAGGGAGTACTGCATCACCAGCACGAAGGGGATGGCGTAAAACAGCAGGCACCCGATGAGCAGGGGGCTGACCAGCAGCCAGCCTTGCAGGGCGGACTTGGATTTCTTCATCCGTTTCACTCCTAACTTAACCAGGGCTATTCATTTTGTATTATACCAGATTTTCGACTTTCTGCCAACAACATTTTCCTTACCCGTACATTCCTCCAGCGTCCTCCGGCCTCAGCCCTCCGCCAAATGGTACCGCAGCTCCCGCAGGAATTCCTTCGTCTTTCCGGCAATCTCCTGGTCCGTCAGGGGCTGGGCCTTGAGGCCGGGGTAAAGCACCGTGCTGCTCAGGCGGTCGAACCACAGGTCCGCTACCGAGGGGAACCGGGCCCGGTCCACGCCCTCCGCCAGGAAAGGCAGGTCCTCGTCCGTTACCTCCACGGCCAGCAGGTCGGTAATGCGCGGGGGAGCCTTGTCCGCGAGCACCAGGGCGTTGCGTTCGTACCGCTTAGCCTCCTGGTAAATCTTCTCCCACCGGGCCTCCACCGCGCCCTGGCTGCGCACCGGCCAGCCGGGGGTTATGTGCAGCTCTTCGCTTCCGGACAGCTTTCCCAAAAAGCCGGTTTTAAAGGTCGTGCCGTCCTGGCAGGTAAGGGTCCCGCCCCACTGGACCTCCGGGGTCAGGAACAGCCGCAGGAACTCATAGGCCAGGGGGATGTTCTTGCTCCCGGAGCTTACCGCGCCCCAGTAGGTGACGTTGGCGGAAAGCTTCCCGTCCACATCCCGCACGGGCAGGACCTCCGTCTCAAAGCCCTGGGCCTTGCAGATGGCCAGCACGTCCACCGCCCGGCGCAGGGGCACGTCCAGGGCTGGCAGCTCCGGAGAAAACACGTCTTTCTTCTCCCCGCCTAAATAGGACGATAGATAAGGGACTCCTATGCTCTGTACGTCCGGATGGCGGTCGAAATAGTCCTGATAGTACTCGTTCACCTCGTCCGACAAACTGCGGACCGTTTTCAAAAACTGGACCGCCTCTTCCTCCTTGAGCAGCGGGCTCTCCGTTTTATAGTCGCACAGGGGCGGCAGCAGGTTCAGCTGCATGCCGTAGAAGTTCATCCCCGTGGTCCAGCGCGGGTCGTCCAGCCCCAGCACATGGCCGATGGCGCCGCCGTAGGTCCCCAAGGCCTCCCGGTCCAGGCCGGAGGCCTCCATCTCCTTCTTATCCAGGAACATCAGCTCCATGTCGTAGCCCAGGGGCAGAATCAGCCGCTGGCCGTCCAGCACGCCGGCCTCCATTACCCCTGGGACCAGGCCCTCGGTGTGCAGCTCCTCGTCCCCGTTGTAATAGGGGGCCACGTCCGCGAACCAGCCGTTGGTCATGGCCTGGGCCGGGTCCCGGAACACAAATGGATACTCCCCGTTCTCCATGTCCCGGCCTTCGTAAAACATCCCATCGGACAGGGTGGGCATCAGGTAGATGTCCGGCACGTCCCCGCCCATCAGGGCGACCCGGCGGGCCTGCATCTCCGTCTCCCGGGTGCTGGGGGCAATGGTGACGTATTCCACCTCTACCGTGACATTGGGGTGCTCGTGCTCGAAATAGTCGATGATCCGCCCCAAACTGCCCAGCAGGTGGGAGGCCTTGTTTTCCAGCACGATGCTCGGGGATTCGCCCCACATAAAGCGCTCGGTGAGGATTTTGATGGTAGTGGGCTCCCCGTCGTTGACCCAGCGCTCCGCGGTCTCCGGGGCCGGGGGCTGGGTGCGGCAGGCGGCCAAAAGGCCGCAGAGCAGGCTCAGCGTCAAAAGCAGGGCGAGGTACTTTTTCATGGCAATCTCTCCTTTTTCTTGGGTATGGTTTATATAGGGTCAGCTCTCGGCCAGCAGCATCTCCATGGTCCGGTATACGCCGGACACAATCTTCTCCATGGGCGTGCCGTTGTTAAAGCGCTCCGGGACGATCTTTCCCAGCTCCTCGTTGAGGGGCGTATAGAACTGGGCCGCGTTGATCTGCCCCACGATCTGGTTGAACTGCTCCCAGTTCCAGTCGTTCATATGCCAGCCGCAGAAGGGCTCGGCGGAGGAGCCCAGGCCCTGATAGGGCGCGATCCCGCCCATGCAGGCATAGATTCCGGACTTTTGCAGCTGGCTCTTGCTCAGCAGAGTGTCCAGCACCCGGAAGCATTCCTCGGGGAACTGGGTGTTCCGGTTAATGGCCGCGAAGGCGGTCACCTGGGCCGTCACGCCCCCGGCGGTGTTGTAAAGGGGGACCATAATGTATTCCTTGCCCGAAAGGGACAGGTCCGCGTGCCCGTCGATCTGGGCCCGCTCGAAATTGCCGAAATTTAGGGGCTCCACCCCCTCCTTGGGCAGGAAGAAGCCCGCCTCCTCGTTCCATTCGTAAATTTCGTCCAGCTGGCCGCCGCGCCATTTTTCCTCTTGGCCCCAGACCTGCTCCGCCCGAAGCAGCAGCTCCTCCTGGGAAAACCGCAGCTCTTCCCTGTCATAATCCGCCAGCGCGCCCAAAACCCCGTCAAAGGAGGTAAGGGCGGCGTTTTGCGCCAGCTGGTCCTGGCTTTCCAGCATCTGGTCCCAGGTCATGGGCAGGGCTTCCTTTAGCTGGAACTTCTCCCGGTCATATCCCATGGCCGTGAACCGGTAGGCCAGGGGAAGCAGCATCTGCCCCTCCTCCCCCCGCCCGGCCTCCATCACGGCGGGCAACAGCTGGTCCCATTCCATCCGCTGGGCCTTGGCGATGTAGTCGTCCAGGGGCAGGAAGATCCGCCGGTCCATGGCCGCCTCCGGGAAGGGGAACAGCGCCCCGGAGGACACGTCCGGAAGATAGTAAATGTCCAAGCAGTCGCAGAAAAACAGGTCGGGCCCCTTGCCGGCCATGACCTCCGTGCGGATGCGGGTCAGCTGGGCGTCCCGCTCCGGGTCCTTCACGGGCAGGGCCTCCCGCAAAACAGTGAACTCCCGGCCCATTCCCGGCACGGCGTCCAGCAGCTCCGGCCAGGGGCTGCCGCCCCCCGCGGTATAGGCCGCGTCCACGCACATATGGATCACCGGCAGGGCCTCCGGGCTTGCCCCGGCGCTCTGGGAGGCCTCCGGCTCCGTCTTGCGGCATCCCCCCAGCATCCCCAAAACCATGGCCAAAAGGCACAGCGCCGCAATTCCCTTTTTCATTTCCCATTCCTCCTTGTTCCGGTCAGCTCCATTTACATTTAGCTGTAAATCCATCATTTTCCTACTATACATATTTTACCTTACTATGATTTCAGTGTCAACCTTCTCTGGACGATTGTAACCATATTGAAACATTTCTCCGGCAAATTTCCTGTGCTTTTCGCCAAGGAGGCGCAAAAAGGCCCGGACAGCCAAACGAGACGGCTGTCCGGGCCTCTTTGTTTTATAGTTATTAGCCCGACAGTTATTTGTAGGAAATATTACGCGGTCCAGGGGCGTTAGGCCCCTGGTAGGTTCTTAGGGCAGCGCCCTAAGCCGCCGGAGGCCAAAATATGCTTCATGGGCCGCAGGCCCCCTTCGGGACGTAGTCCCGCCTTTGCTTTTCCTACAATTTATTGCTGGAGTAATAATTAAGTTCAAAAGAAGCTTTTGAACCAGGCGACCTTGCCGCCTACCTTTAGAACCGGCTTTGCTGGTTCTAAATTTACTATATCAGCCCACCAAAGGGCTCACCATGTCCCGAAATTCCCGCTCACTCTCCCAAAAGGCCTGTAAGGCCGGGCCGTTTTCGTCCGGGTCTTGGAGCAGCCGGGCCAAAGCGTCCATTTTTTCCAGCTGCGCCGGGGGGATGGCCTCCGCCTCCCGGTTCAGAAAGGGGGCCAAAAACCGGGGCGCGAACACATAGGAGACCTCAAAGTTCATCAAAGCGCACAGGTCGTAGACCAGGTAGCGGGCGGCGGCCCGCAGGCCGCAGGTGCCCAGGCTGTCGGCATAGACGAACCGCGCCCCGTCCGTCCCGCCCCGGCGGATGGCCAGCCACACGTCCCCCGCCCAGTCGAATTCCTCCGGCTTCATGTCATACTGGGTGACAGGCATGCCCAGGCCGTCGTAAAGGCCGTCCGCGTCGAAGGTGAGCCAGCGGCCCTCCTGTTCCAGCCAGAGCTGGTTGATCCAGTGGTCCATGCTGGACCCGGGCCGGCAATAAGGGGCGAAGCCCGCCCGGCACCGGCAGGGGATCCCTTTCGACTTGAAAATGGATGCGGCCAGCACCGCCACAAAGCGGCAGGTGAGCACCAGTTTGTGCTCCACGGCCCGGTCGGGCACGAAGCCCCGCTCGTCCAGCCGGAAGAGCCCGGCGGCCATGGCGGGGGCGGTCAGATAGATATCGTCCTGGCAGGCGGAACGGTGCCAGGGCCAGCGGGTCATGTCGCCATAGCGCCGGTCCGCGTTGGCGTAGGCGTTGCCCTGGGCCAGGGTGACCCGGTGGATGATCTGATGGGAGAGCAGGTCCCCCAGAGCCCGGGGCTCGCCGGGCAGGGAGCGGAAATACTCCCGGTAGAGCCCGGGGTAGGTGAAGGGGCTGAACGAAAGGGCCAGTTGCTTCATATGCCGTGCCTCCTTGGGTGGTTTTTCCCCATTATTATACCCCGCGGGAGGGCCCGCCGTCCTGTCCTTTTGGGCGAAAATTTGTCCGCCGGGGGGCTTTCACCACCCTGCCGGCATGGTCCGGGACTTGACCTCCACCTCCAAATATTCCCGCGCCTCCGCCAGCTCCTCCTGGCTGGCGGCGCCCAGGACCTCCACCTCGGGCTCCACAAAGCTGGGCGGGTCCAAAAGCTCCCGGCCCCGATAGCTCACCCGGACCATCTGCCCCGCCGCCAGGGAGCCGCCGGTCACGGGCGCGTCCCCGGCCAGCACGTAAATGCCCCGCTGTCTGCCCGGGGCGGCCTTCTCATAGCAGTACCAGGAGGAGCCCGTCTCTTCCACCACCAGGAACTCCCCCACGTCCACCGGTGCTTCGGAGCTGGCCTCTTCCCGCCCGGACTCCAAAGGGGCCTCCGCCAGCCGCTGGAGGGCCTGGCGGCACAGGGCCCCCTGGTCTTCCAGGGCCCCGGCGATGCGGAACAGCAAAGCCGCGCACACGGCCAAGGCCAGGCAGCACAGCCCCAGCGCCGCGCCGGTAAAGATTTTAAAACCGCGGTTCATAAAATATCCCCCATTCCTTTCCTCTTTTCGCAGGTCAGCTCTCGGCCAGCATCATCTGCATGGTGGTATATTCCTCATGCACAATTTTTTCAATGGGCGTGTCCTCCTGCACGGAACGGAACTGGATGCGGTCCAGGCAGTCGTCCAGGGGCGTGCGGAACTTGACCACGTTGATCTTGTCCCGCATTTCCAGGTAGTTTTGATAGTTGCCATCGTTCATGTACCAGAAGCCGTCCAGGCTTCTGGCCTTGTCGCCGCTTTGTCCCAGGTCCATGTGGGTGGGCATGCCGTCCATGCTGGCGTAAAGATTGGCGTTCTGCTGGGTCTGCTTGCTCAAGAGCACATCCAGCAGCAAAAAGGCCGTGTCCGGGTTCTGGGTGTTCCGGTTGATGGCCGCAAAGGTGGTCACACTGGCCGTGGCCCCTCCTTGTAGGTTATAGGGCGGTATAGCGGTATACACCGGGGCGCTGTCGTCCAGCTTGGGGTAAATAACCCCTTCTCCGTAGCCCCGGACAATAGCGTCCGCGTTGATCTTGTCTGTCAATTCTCCGCTGTCTAGCTTTTTCTGTAACTCGACCTTTCTTTGTACTACTTCCAACATTTCTTCTTCTGCATATTTCAGCTCTTCGGCCTCAAAGTCGGCCAACTGGCCAAATAACGGGGAATATGTCTGCATGATGGTAGTAAAGGACAATACCGGATTCTCGCTGGCGCTCATCTCCTCCCAAGAAGCAGGCAGTTCCTCGGGAAGCGAGTATTGGGATGTATCCACTAAGAAAGTGGCTAAATTAAAAGAGAGCGGCAAAAGCATCTGCCCCTCTTCGCTTTTTCCCGCCTCCATCACCACAGGCAGCAGTTCGTCCATCTTCATATATTGCGCTTTGGCGATGTAATCGTCTAAGGGAAGAAAAACCCGGTTGAGCATGGCTTTTTCCGGGTAGTGAAACAGGGCGCCGCCTGGAATTTCCACAGGGGGAATATAGGATATAAAAACGTCCGGGCCTTTTCCGGCCATAATTTCCGTGCGGACGCGGGTCAACTGGGCCTCCCGCTCCGCCGGGTCATTGGACAAAAGATCATATTCCACACGAAAGTCCCGCTCAAAGCCGGGCACCCGCTCTAAAAAGGAGCGCACATCTCGAGACTCCGCGCCGGCAACATCCACGCACAGGGAAAGGACCGGCAGCTGCGCCGGTTCGGGCGTGGCGCTCAAGCTGGAAGAACTCTCTCTGGCGGGAGAAGACTCGGGGACAGAGGAAGACTGAGGCTGGCCGCCGCAGCCGGTGAAGACGGCGCAAAATAATAGAAGAGATAGAAAAAGAGCAACACGTCTTTTCATGGTTTTACCTCCAAACCAATTTTTGGTGAAAAGTAAGGCCTGATCAAATCAGGCCTTGTGGTCTATTAGCCGTAGGGGCACACGCCGTATTGGTACGTGGTGGCATAGTCAATTATCCCATGAGTCGGACAGGTTGCCGACTCATATATTTTGAAATTGTTATGAGTGTGGGTTGAGCTGTAGTTTCCACAGTTTTTCACCCGCATAGGCGCGATAGAAGTTCTTGTGGTTTTTACAGGATAGGTCTTCTTGCATAGATAGCAATCCTTCTGTAAGGCTTCTACGGTTATGAAACCTCCCATTCTATAAACGGATAACCGGTTATAAAAAGGGCGTGAATATGCTATTTCTGGAGTGGGAAGTAGTTTCTGATCGAGTATTCTATGGTTACCACTTCTGGATTATCTGGTATCCTTCTGCAAGTATACTCTATCAAAATTTTGCTGTTTTCTTTGTTAGGCACAGTAAATTTGAATCTTACAAGCCCGAAAGATGTGATAATCCTTTCAAGCCCTTCTGAGATAACCTCACGATTATAGTCTACTGTTTTACCACTATTTTCACCTTCACCAACAATATCAATACTTTTCGTTTCGAATTGAGCTTCAAACAGAGTCAATTCATCGTTAATTTTTTGGACGCATTCTTCAGACTTTGCCAACTCAGCAGTTGCTGATAAAGCAACTGGTTCTCCATCATAGAAGAAAATCGCAGTAGACAAGCTATTTCCGCACCAAAGAACACTTGTTGAATATTCTTCCAGCAAATCTTTCGTAGATTTCAAATTCGAATCTTTAAGATTCAGAACCGATACAACATCTTCCTTTGATTTAAAAAAGCTGTCTACCAAATCCTTTTGTATTGCCATTGCACTTGTGTCTTTCCTACAAGAAGCTAAGCAGAAAGAAAGCAATACGCAGCATAGCCCCGCAAAAGGAACTTTCCTCATATCTATCAGCCTCTTTCTACTATAATCAATACCATACAAGAGACGGACAGAACATATCCCAAATAGGGCTGCTACTACCATTAATATACAACGAAAATT
Organism: uncultured Oscillospiraceae bacterium; assembly: GCA_948471095.1. Lineage (GTDB taxonomy): Bacteria > Bacillota > Clostridia > Oscillospirales > Acutalibacteraceae > Acutalibacter. The sequence goes on along the minus strand of CAOKRG010000009.1, from coordinate 41,767 downwards.
CCGCACCAAGCCCGCCAAGCGCATTAACCGGAACGATAGCTTGATCACTTGGCATATGACTATCTCCACTGTACATCACATTGAATGAAGGAGAATTTATATTGCAAGTTGACGTGTATCCTTTGTTATATCCCACATATGTGTATTTTCCAGATGACATGTCATAAAGATCTCCAACTACATATGCGCTACTTTCAATCTTATTTAAGACAGGGGAGCCAGATTGTTTATACATAGTAAAATAATGACCGGATAAATTCACATAATTTCTGCTGTAATCTCGTGTATAAACAATTGTCATTTTTATATTTACACCAGACTTTATAAATTCCTGGCTTGAACTGGCTCTCGTTGGGGAAAGTAATGCTCTACCAACATCGCTTTTGGTCAGCGTATTATCAATATCTTGGTAATGTGATAAGAAAGTTTCTTCAACAGAATCTCCCTTTTGGGTAGTGATATGCAACGATGAAGTTTCTTCAACTGATCTGGAAACAGCGCTCTCCGCCACATCAATTATAGAGCTATCGTCAATTTCAACTTCGCAATATTCAAGGTATTCCAGCAAATTTTCGGACACTTCCGCGCCTTTTACGCTCCCTTTTGTTGAGGTCTTAACAGCAGATGCAGGCACTACACAACACCCCGCAATCAGTGCAACTGTCATCATAAATGCCAACATTTTTCTCGTTTTCATCATTTCTCATCCTTTCGTGTGTTCATACATAACTCCCATTTATCACTTTCCCGATAAGTCTGTTTTTACGGTTATTCTAGTACTTACCTCTTTGCCCATCCACCTTACGCACGGATAAGCCGAAATGCTTTTTGTACATCGGAATCAGCCCTTTCCTTTGCTTTTTTACAGTATAGCATGTGGATCATGTCGATGTCAAGGTAAATTTCCATATTTTGGAAAGTTTTTGTGTATTACTCCCATCTCAAGCCGCTCAGCTCTCGGCCAGCACCTTTTTTATTGCGGTGTAGGGCGGGTGTTTATTGCCCCTCAACCGCAAATGGCAAGAGCAGGGCCCCTGCTCTTGCCATTCTCCTTTCGCCGCCTATGGCTTACATATGGAAGCTGACCGGCTCCAGCCCTTCGTTCACCGCCAGCAGCGTCCCCAGCGGGTGGGCCTGCGCGGACGCGCCGTTCACGCCGCTCACGGACTCTACGCCCCGCAGCAGCACCCGGAGGCCCGGGGCCCTGCCCTCAAAGCGGAGCGTGGCCTTGCCGCCCTCCCTTTTTGCGGAGGCGGTCAGGAACGTCTCGCCGTGCATGTCCGCCACCTGGACGCGGGCCTCCCCGGTGAGCTGGAACAGGTGGAGGGTCAGGTTCTGGCTGTAGTCGTACTCCACGGCGGTATCGCTAGCGCCAAAGGGGATGATGCTGTTCTCCCGGGCCAGCAGCGGCAGGCTCATAAAGCCGTGGACCTCATGCAGCCACCTGCCTCCCTCTATGACCTGGTTGCTGAGGATGTTGGTCCACCGGCCCTCCGGCAGGTAGTAGTCCACGTCCCCCTCCTTGGTGAACACAGGAGCTACCAGTAAGCTGCCGCCCAGCATGTACTGCCGGTCCAGGTCCTCGCAGGGAATGTCCCCCGGGAACTCCAGCAGCATGGCCCGCATGGCGGGCACGCCGGTTTTGTGGGCCTCTACGGCGGCGGCGTACAGGTAGGGCATCAGGCTGCACTTGAGCTTGGTGAACTGCCGCACCACGTCCACGGATTCCTCGTCGAACAGCCAGGGCACCCGGTAAGAATTAGACCCATGGAGCCGGGAATGGGTGGACAACAGGCCGAAAGCCGCCCAGCGCTTGTACACGTCCGCCGGGGCCGTGCCCTCAAAGCCGCTGATGTCGTGGCTCCAGAACCCGAACCCGGAAAGGCACAGGGAGAGGCCCGCCCGCAGGCTCTCGCTCATGGACAGATAGTTGGAGGAGCAGTCGCCGCCCCAGTGGACCGGGAACTTCTGGCCGCCCGCCGTGGCGCTGCGGGCGAACAGGCAGGCCTGGTTTTTGCCCTTGTACTCCTCCAGCAGCTCGAAGACGCATTTATTGTAGAGATAGGTATAATAGTTGTGCATCAGCACCGGGTCGCTGCCGTCATAGTAGACGCAGTCCGTGGGGATGCGCTCGCCAAAGTCGGTCTTAAAGCAGTCCACGCCCATGTCCAAAAGGGCCCGCAGCTTGCCCTGGTACCACTTCCAGGCGGAGGGGTTGGTAAAGTCCACCAGGCCCATGCCGGCCTGCCACAGGTCCCACTGCCACACGTCCCCGTTGGGCCGCTTGAGCAGGTAGCCGCAGTCCATGGCCTCCTGGAACAGAGGCGATTTCTGGCCGATGTAGGAGTTGATCCACACGCAGATTTTCAGGCCCCGCTCCTTCAGGCGCTTGAGCATACCCGGCGCGTCCTTAAACATCTTGGGGTCGAATTTGAAGTTGCACCACTCGTTCTCCGCCATCCAGTAGCAGTCAAAGTGGAAGACGTGCAGGGGCAGGCCCCGGCTGGCCATGCCGTCTACAAACTGGTTGACCGTCTCCTCGTCATAGTTGGTGGTAAAGGAGGTGGAGAGCCACAGGCCGAAGGTCCAGGCGGGCGGCAGGGCGGGCCGGCCGGTGAGGGCCGTGTAGTTTTGCAGCACGGTCTTGGCGTCGCCGCCGCCGACGACCATAAAGTCCAGCTTCTCCCCGGGCACGGAGAACTGGGCCCGGGTGACCACCTCGGAGCACAGCTCATAAGAGACCGGTCCGCTGCTGTTGACGAACACCCCATAGCCCCGGTTGGTCAGGTAGAAGGGGATGTTTTTATAGGAGATCTCCGAGCAGGTGCCCCCGTCCTCCTGCCAGAGGTCCACCACCTGGCCGTTCTTCACAAAGGGCGTAAAGCGCTCTCCCAGGCCGTAAATCTTTTCGCCGATGGAAAGGTCCAGCTGGGCCCGCATGTAGGGCCCCTCCGGCGTATCCATATAGCTGAGCATGGCGTGGCCGAACTTGTCCCCCACGCTGGTGAGGGGGCGGCCCTTGTAGAAATAGGCAAAGCCGGCCGGGCTGCGGGTGACGCGCAGCTCCGTGTCCCCGCTTTTTACCACAACGCCGGACTCGGTCTCCCGGACCTCCAGGGGGCAGTCCCGGGCCTCCAGCTCGAACTGGGGCTCCTTGGCCGCGCCGCCTTTAAAATGCCAGACCTGGGTGCGGATGACGTCCGGCCGGGGGGAGCTGACGTACATCTCCAGCACCGGCCCCCCCATGCCGCGCTCGTCTTGAGGATACGGCACGGAATACAGGTAGAGCCGGTTCCCCTCCTGGCGGACCTCCCGGATCTGAACGCAGTCATAATTGGCCACCCCGGGAAGATTGAGCCAATAGCCTTTGGTAAATTTCATAAAATCTGCCTCCTTGTGCGGATTGCATCAGGCGAAAAGAACGGGTAAATCCGTTACAGCAATTATACCGCGCGAGGATAAGAAAAGCAAGAGGCAAATGCCCGGCGGGGCGGAAAAACGCCCATGAGCAGGCCGGCGGAGAGCCGCATAGCAAAGCGGGGAACCCCCAGGGGGTCCCCCGCAGTCCCGCGCTGTCCTTCCGGCGGAATTCCAGCAAAAGCCCGTTCAAGCCGAAGCGGCACAGGTTCTTACTCTTTTTCCGCCCTCTGTTTGGGCCAGACCAGCGGAATTAGGCACAGCACCATAACCAGGGGGAAAATACCCGCGCCGAGCATGCCCGCCCGCAGGCCCGCCCACTCGCTGACCATGCCCGTAAGGGCCGGGCCCGAGGAACAGCCCACGTCTCCGCACACGGCCAGCAGGCCGAACATGGCCGCGCCGCCCTTGGGAAACCGGGCCGACGTGGAGCTGAGCACCCCGGGCCACATCAGGCTGATGGAGAACCCGCACAGGGCGCAGCACAGCAGGGAGAGCACCGGCGCGGCCAGCAGGGCGGCCCCCAGGTAGCACAGCACGCACAGCGCCGCCGTGGCCAGAAGGGACTTGTAAAGGTCCAGCCGGTCGCCCCAAACCCCGTAGATGGTGCGGCCAATGCCCATGAACACCGCGAACAGGCAGGGGCCCAGCAGGTCGCCCACCACCTTGTCGACGCCCAGGGCCTGTTCGGCGAACAGGGAGCTCCACTGGCTCATGGCCAGCTCCGAAGCGCCTGCGCAGAGCATCAGCAGCATGGCCATGAGGAAGGCCGGGGAGCGCCCCAGCCGTCCCAGAGGGGTCTTCTCCCCTTCCGGCACCGTGGGCGTCAGGGGGACCCGGGCAAAGGCGAAGATATTGTAGAAGGGCAGCGCCGCCCACGCCAGGGGGAGCGTCCACCAGAGCCCCTCCCCCAAAATCCGCACCGCCAGGGTGGTCAGCAGCACCACGCCCACCTGGCCCCAGCAGTAGAAGGAGTGCAGCAGGCTCATCTTCGCGTCCTTGGCGTCGCTGGGCAGGGAGTCGATGATGGGGCTGACCGCCACCTCGATGATCCCGCCGCCAATGGCCGTGACCATGGTGGCAAGGGCCAGCCCGAGGAACGGCGCGGGCAGCACGCGGGGCAGCAGGCCCAGCATCACCAGGCCCAGGGCGCAGCAGATGTGGGCCGCGACCGTGGCGGCCCGGTAGCCGACGCGGTCGATGAAGCGCACGCAGAGAACGTCCACGGCGATTTGGGTGACGAAATTAAAGAGGATCAGCGAAGAGATCATGGCGTAGGAGACGCCGAACTCCCGCTGGAAGATCACGAAGAACAGGGGGCTCAGGTTGTTGACCACCCCTTGGACTATGTAGCCCCGGTAGCAGGCCATGCGGGTGGCGCGGTATGAAGTGGTTTGGTGCAAGAGGATCCCTCCTAAAAGACGATTGAGCATATTGTAGCAAAGGCGGCGGAGGAAGTCAAGGCGGGGCTTCCCCGAAGGAAGCTGAGCGCGGCAGCAAAAGTTTTGTCCACTTTTTCAAAAGTGGCAGGGTGCGGGGCAGCGCCCCGCGGCCTTGACCTTAAGGCGGCGCAGAAGAAACAAATAGAGCATCGCATTTACTCATCCCCCCAAACCCAAGCAGAACACCCATGCTGCGCCGCCGCCCCTTATAGCGTCTTCGAGCGAAGCGATGAACAGCGGACCGCTTCGATGCGGCTGCCCTCCTTGCGTAACAGGCCGCTCCTCCCACAAAAAGGCAGCTAAGGGGAAACAGTCCACTGTTATTCGCTTCGCTCTAAGGCGTTGCCAAGGGAGGCGGCGCAGCATAAGTGCGCTGCTTATCATTTGGTGTAATGAGCTGGCTTTCTGCTTTATCTGGTTCCAGTGCGCCGCCTTTTAAGGGCAAGGTCGCCTCCGGCGGTTCAGGGGCTCTGGGTCTCGCCTGTCGGCTCGGTCGGCGACGGGAAATCGCCACTGGCGATTGTCACCCCCTGAAAACCCCGCCACCTTTAAAAAGGGTGAGCGTCTGCCAGTGGCAGACACGCCGCGAACCGACCGAGACGGCAGTCGAGACCGACGAAACTTTTACTGTTGCGCTTAGCAGGCTTTTCCCTTCTTTTTATAGTATGCCCAGCTGTAAAGCCGGTCACAAATAATTTTGAAAATAGGCTTGCTTTATGACGAGGAATTCTATATAATATGACTAGAAGCTCTGTGGGCAGGCCATTGCCCAACCATACATAGAAGGAGTGTTTCCAATGAAATTAGGTGTTTTGACCAATGTGATCGGCTCGACCCCCCTGAAGGAGGCGCTGGCCTACCTGAAGGGCCTGGGCGCCCAGATGGTGGAGATCGGCTGCGGCGGCTACCCCGGCAAGGACCACTGCGATCCCGGCGTGCTGCTGCACGATGAGGCCAAGTTCAACGAATTTGTGGAGACGATCAAGGAGTCCGGGCTGGAGATCAGCGCTTTGAGCGTGCACGGCAACCCGGTGCACCCCAACAAGGAGATCGCCAAGCAGTTTGACGACGATATGCATAACGCAGTCCTCATGGCCGAAAAGCTGGGCATCCACCAGATCAACGGCTTCTCCGGCTGCCCCGGCGACTGCCCCGAGAGCAAGAACCCCAACTGGATTGTCTGCAACTGGCCCACCGAGTATCCCGAGGTACTGGAGTGGCAGTGGAACGAGGTGCTCATCCCCTATTGGAAGGACTTCGTGGCCTTCGCCAAGGAGCATGGGGTCAACAAGATCGGCCTGGAGATGCACCAGGGCTTCTGCGTCCACAACCCCCGCACCCTGCTGCGCCTGCGCGAGGCCGTGGGCCCGGAGATCGGCGCGAACCTGGACCCCAGCCACCTGTTCTGGCAGGGCATGGACCCCATCAAGGTCATCCGCGCCCTGGGCGGCGACTGCATCTTCCACGTACATGCCAAGGACGCCATCCTGGACCCCATCAACAGCCCTGTCAACGGCAACCTGGATACCCAGTCCTATGCCGATATGAGCAAGCGCTCCTGGATCTTCCGCAGCATCGGCTACGGCCACGACGAGCTGTTCTGGAAGGAATTCTGCAGCCAGCTGCGCCTGGTAGGCTATGACTATGTGCTGTCCATCGAGCACGAGGACGCCATGCTGAGCACCAACGAGGGCCTGGTAAAGGCCTGCGACGTGCTCAAGCGCGCCATCCCCTTCGAGGACACGGCGGACATGAGCAAGCTGCACTGGGTATAAAGAGGCGGCGCAGCCTTTTGCCAACGGCGCTAAACTTAAAAATAAAAGCAAAAGGAGCAAAGATTTCAGATCTTTGCTCCTTTTTTGCAGGAATACTGTGGGGGTTGCCGCTCTTTCACAAAAGGCCGCATTTTTCGAAAAGTAATACGGAGTGGCCGCCGGCGCAAGACCTCGGGGGTTCCGGTCTCGAAATGTACCGCTCCGTCAATCGGCTTGCGTATCTCCGTCCGCGTCCTTGGGCGCCACCTTCACCCGGATCTCCTCGGCCCGGTTGTTGGCGGCCTTAGTGACCAAGAAGCTGACGTCCTGGAACTGGAAGCTGTCCCCGGTCTGGGGGATGCGGTCCAGCTGCTCGGCCACCCAGCCGTTGACCGTGGTGGAGTCCGTATCGCTCTCAATGTCCAGCAGCTGGAACAGATCGTCCAGGGCGGCGGAGCCGTACACCCGGTACAGGCCCTCGCCGGTGGGGAGGATGCCCTCCTGGACCACGTCGTCGTGCTCGTCCCAGATTTCGCCTACCAGCTCCTCGATCACATCCTCCAGGGTGACGATGCCCTCGGTGCCGCCGAATTCGTCCACGATCACCGCCATGTGGGATTTCTTCTGCTGCAAAAGCTTCATCAGGTCGGAGATGTTCATAGAGGGCGGAATGAACTCCGCGGGCTTTAGGATGCTGAGCACCTCTGCCGGCTGGCCCCAGACCGTGCTGTAAAAATCCTTCTCATGGATTACGCCTACAATACTGTCAATGGTCTCCTCATACACAGGCAGCCGGGAGTAGCCGGTCTCCCGGAAGAGCTGGGAGAGCTCCTCCTTGGAAACGTCCTTGGGCACAGCCTCCACGTCCACCCGGGGGGTCATGATCTCAATGGCCTGGATGTCGTCGAACTCAATGACGTTGCGCAGCATGGCGCTTTCGTTCTTGTCGATGCCGCCCTCCTGCTCCGCCTCTTCCACGATGGTGAGCAGCTCGCTGTCCGTCATCGACTGGCTGGGCCCGCTGCGCACCAGCTTGCGCAGGCCGCGCTTGAGCAGGCCGAAAAGGAAGTTCACCGGCTTGAGCAGAACAATAAGGAGCCGGATGAAGGGCCCGGAGAACATGGCGAAGGACTCGGCGTGCTCTTTGGCCATGCTCTTGGGGCTGACCTCGCCGAAGACCAGCACCACGATGGTCATGACGATGGTGGACACGGTGGGCCCCGCGCCGTCGCCCAGAGCCTTGACAAACAGCAGGGTGGAGATGGTGGTGGAGGCGATGTTCACCAGGTTGTTGCCCACCAAGATGGTGGAGAGCAGCTCGTCGTAGTTCTCCGAGAGGGCGTAAGCCAGCTGGGCCCGCCGGTTGCCCGCGGAGGCCAGGTTCTTCAAACGGATGCGGTTCAAAGAGGAAAAGGCCGTTTCCGTGGCGGAGAAATAGGCGGAAAAAGCGACAAGGACGATGAGAACCATAATCAAGGCCGTACTGTGACTGTCCATAGAGGAAAAAACCAACACCTTTATCATAGAATTTCCCCGCGCGGGCGCGCGGGGCCGTGGCCCAGGGCCATAGGACGGAGTATTTAATAGCATAAATGCGCTATGCGTTTTGGCCGCTTTCCTGCGAAGCAAAAACGAGCGCCCCGCGCGAAGGGCGAAAACTCTCAATGTCCGCCTTGCGTGCATTATAGCATATTCCGGGAGGAAAAGCAAGCGGGGGATTATCCGAGGAGTGTCCAAACGCGTGTTTTTATACGGAGAAAGCTCCCTAAGCGCAACAGTAAAAGTTTCGTCCACCTTTTCAAAGGTGGTAGGGGTGGAGGGGGCAAAGCCCCCTCCCCGCCGGAGGCCTTCTAACACTTCGGCAACAACGCCCTTTGGATACTCCCATTACCAGGGGGGATCCAAACACGCATTTGATTGCAAAAGGAGCCTCCACCGGGCAGCCCTTTTAAAAGGGCTACTGAAACTGCGAGTTGTACAGCTCCGCGTAAAAGCCGTTTTGGGCCATCAGCTCCTGGTGGGTGCCCTGCTCCACGATGTCCCCGTCCCGGACCACCAGAATGTTGTTGGCGTTCTGGATGGTGGAGAGCCGGTGGGCGATGACAAAGCAGGTCTTGCCCCGCATCAGGGCGCGCATGGCCTCCTGGATCTGCCGTTCGGTGCGGGTATCCACATTGGAGGTGGCCTCGTCCAGAATGAGCATCCGGGCGTCCAGCAGCATGGCCCGGGCAATGGTGAGCAGCTGCTTTTGGCCCTGGGAGATGTTCACGCCGTTTTCGTCCAGCACCGTGTCATAGCCCTGGGGCAGGGCCATGATGTACCGGTGGATCCGCGCCGCCTTGGCCGCGGCCTCCACGTCCTCCCGCCGGGCGTCTTTGCGGCCATAGGCCAGGTTTTCGAAGATGGTGCCCGTAAACAGCCAGGTGTCCTGCAGCACCATGGCGTAGGAGAGCCGCAGGCTCTTGCGGGTGACGGTCTGAATGTCCCGCCCGTCCAGGGTGATGCGCCCGCCGTCCGGGTCGTAAAAGCGCATGAGCAGGTTGATCAGGGTGGTCTTGCCCGCGCCGGTGGGGCCCACAATGGCGGTCAGGCCCCCGGTGGGCGCGTGCAGGTCCAGGTTGTGGATGATGGCCTTGCCCGGGTCGTAGCCAAAGCGCAGGGCTTCCATCCTCACGTCGCCCTCCACCTCCCGCAGTTCCACCGCGTCCGGCCGGTCCAGGGGCTCGGGCTCCTGGTCCATCAGCTCGAAGACACGCTCGGCGGCGGCGCAGGCGGACTGCAGCTCGCTGACGATGTTGGCCATCTCGTTGATGGGCCCGGAGAACCGCCTGGAATAGAGCACAAAGGAGGAGAGGTCGCCGATGGAGAGCCTTTGCAGCAAAAACAGAACGGCCCCGAACACGCTGATAAAGGCCAGGGACAGGTTGTTGATAAAATTGACGGAAGGCCCGGTCATGGCGCCGTAGTAGTCGGCGTTGTAGTAGGCGTCCACGGCCTCCTTGTTTTTTTCGTCAAAGCGCCGGGTCTGGACAGCCTCCTGATGGTAGGCCTTGGTGGTCTTCTGGCCGCTGATGACCTCCTCCACAAAGCCGTTGAGCTCCCCCAGCTTCACGGAGCGCTTGTGGAACAGGGGCCGCACCTTGCGGGTCATGTAGCGGGTAAAGACCACGGACAGGGGGATGGTCGCCGCGAACACCAGCACCAGCATGGGGGAGATGGCGATCATCATGGCCAGGGAGCCGAAGACGGTAATGGCCGAGGCCGCGATTTGCAGCAGGTCGTTGGAGAGGGAGGCGTTCACGGTGTCAATGTCGTAGGAGATGTGGCTGACGATGTCGCCGGTCTGGTGCCGGTCGAAGTACCGCACGGGCAGCGTGGTCAGCCGGTCGAAGACCTGGCGGCGCATCTGCTGGACGATGGACTGGCTCAGCTTGATCATGAGAATGGAGAGGGCATAGGAGAGCGCCGAGGAGGCGGCATAGAACAGGACCATAAGCCCGCAGTAGTAAAAGACCGAGGGGAAGTCTACCCCGCCCTTTTCCAGGCCGATGGCGTCGATGGCCCGGCCGGAGAGATAGGGGCCCAGCAGGGCCAGCAGGTTGCTGGAGACCGTGAGGGCCAAGGCCCCCAGGGCCATAAACTTGCGGGCGTAAATGTAGCCCCATAGGCGCAGCAGCACCTTTTTCCGGTCCTTGGGCTTTTCAATGGCCCCCCGGGGCATAAAGCGCGGCGGCATTAGACGTTCCCCCTTTCTTTCACGATGCGCCCGCTCTGCGGGGCAGGTCCACTCGCGGGAATTGCGGCCGCGGCTTCCGCCTGGCAGGCGCCGCTTTGCCCCATTTGGGAGGCGGCGATCTCCCGGTAGACCTCGCAGCTTTCCAGCAGCTCCGCATGGGTCCCATAGCCCAGCTCCCGGCCCTCCTCCAGCACCAGAATGTGGTCCGCGTGGTAGATGGAGCTGACCCGCTGGGCGATAATAACGGTGGTTACCCCAGCGTATTCCTGGCGCAGGGCGGCGCGCAGGGCCGCGTCGGTGCGGTAGTCCAGGGCCGAGGAGGAGTCGTCCAGAATGAGGATCTCCGGCCGGCCCGCCAGGGCCCGGGCCAGCAGCACCCGCTGCTTTTGGCCTCCGCTCAGGTTGGTGCCCTTCGAGGTCAGTCTATGTTCAAAGCCCTCCGGCAGTGCCTGGATAAACTCCATCGCCTGGGCGCAGCGGGCGGCTTTTTCGACCTCCTCCCGGGCAAGGCCCCGGCCGAAGTCGATGTTCTCATATATGGTGTCTGCGAACAGGGCGTCGTTTTGGAACACCACCCCAAACATGGTGTGCAGCTCCTCCGGCGGGATGGACCGGATGGGCCGGCCCCCAATGGCGATTCTGCCCTCGTCCGCGTCATACAGGCGCATCAGCAGGTTGATCAGGGTGGACTTGCCGCAGCCGGTAGCCCCGATGATTCCCAAAGCCTCCCCGGGCCGCAGGCGGAAGCTGATGTTTTCCACATTGGGCTCGGTCTTGTGGTAGGAGAAGGAGACGGAGTCGAACTCCACATGGTAGGGGGAGTCCTCACGGGGGGCGGAGGCGGGGGCCAGGTCCTCCGGGGCGGCCAGCACCTGGGCAATGCGGGCCCCGGAGGCGGAGCTGCGGGAAAAGCTGACGAAAATACGGGTCATGGCCATCATGGCGTTGAGGATGATGGTGAAATAGCTTAAAAAGGCGATGATCTTTCCCGGCTGGGTCAGGCCCGCGTTGACCCGGTAGGCCCCGGCCACGATTACGGCGGTGAGGCCCAGGTTTAAAAAGAGGTTCATCAGGGGGTTGGTCAGGGCCATGGTCATGCCGGCCTTGGTCTCCCGGGCGGCCACGCCGGCGTTGATCCCGGCGAAGCGCTCCTTTTCATAGTCCACCTTGGAGAGGGCCTTGATCACCCGGATGCCGGAGATGGTCTCGCGCACGGTACGGACCATGGAATCCACGCTTTGCTGCAGCCGGGTGTAAAGGGGCACGCCTTTTTTCGAGACGCTGTAGACCAGCAGGCCGATGGCGGGCAGGGTGCACACCAGCACCAAGGTGAGCACCGGGTCCAGAGTCAGGGTGATGAGCACGCCGCCCACCAGCAGAATGGGGGCCCGTATGCCGATGCGCTGCATCATGCCCAGCATCTGGTGGATGTTGTAGGTGTCGGTGGTGAGGCGGGATTCCAGGGAGGGGATGGTGAAGGCGTCCACCTGGGCGCAGGAGAGGGAGCTGATCTTGGCGAAGAGGTCGTGGCGGATCGCCTCTGTGGTGTGCTGGGCCACCCAGGCGGCCATGCGGTTGGCCAAAATGTTGGTGCCCCAGGCCAGCAGGGCGGCGGCGATCATGGCCCCGCCCCAGAGGAAGACCCGGCCCAGGTCCTTGGTGGGGGCCACCTCGTCGATGATGTAGGAGAGAATCCAGGGCAGCAGCAGGTCCATGACGGACCCGGTGAACTTGATGGCCAGCCCCAGGCTCATGCGGGGCACAAAGGGTTTTAAATAGCGGAAGATGGTCTTCATGGGGGCTCCTTTTCGCGTGGGATTGGTCTTGCCTCCATTATACCGCATAGTAGTTGACATTGCAACTATATTTCGAGTTTTTTGGCAAAGGATGGGGGCTTTTACGCGGCTCTTGCCTTAAGGGGATGTTTAAAGGGCAGTGTTTTGGAAGTGTTAAATGGCCTCAGGCGGCTTAGGGGCTCTGCCCCTAAGAACCCTGCCACCTTTGTAAAGGTGGACGAAACTTTTACTGTTGCGCTCAGCTGGCTTTCTGCTGTTCATAAAACACGCCGTCCCCCCCCCCCCCACACATACAAGTTGCAAAAATTTGGATAACAGTGTATAATCAGAGGAAATATAGTAAACACACTTGAAAACCGGCCGTTTTCCTGGCCTGGCTGTCCTGCCGCCGGGCTTGAAGGGGTCAAAAAGATTCTTTTGAACTGTGCGGTAAAGCAAGAAGCAACGCCGCCCAGCGGTTATGTATAGCAGCCGCCGGTTCTCCCCATAGGAAAGGAGATGTCCCTATGCCTTGCGTTTCGGTTGTTGTGCCCGTCTATAATGTGGAAGCCTATTTGGAAAAGTGCGTCCGCTCCATTTTGAGTCAAACTTATCCGGACCTGGAGGTCATTTTGGTGGACGACGGCTCCACCGACCCCAGCGGCGCCCTCTGCGAGGACCTGGCCCGCACGGATCCCCGCGTCCGGGTGATCCACCAGGAAAACCAGGGGCTGGGCGGGGCCCGCAACACCGGCATCGAGGCCGCCCGGGGAGAGTGGCTCCTCTTTGTGGACAGCGACGACTGGCTGGAGCCGGAGCTGCTGGCGCGGGAGCTGGAAGCGGCGCGGCGGACCGGGGCGGACCTGGTGGTCCCGGCCTTCCGCACCGTGGACGAGGCGGGCCGGGAGCTGGCCGTCCTTCGGGAGGACCTGCCCAAGGACGTTGGCCTCGCTTTGGAGGAGCACCCCCGGCTGCTGCTCATGGCCCCCTGCGCCTGGGGCAAGCTCTACCGGGCCCGGCTCTTTTTGGAGTCCGGTGTGCGCTACCCGCCCCGGGTCTGGTACGAGGACCTGCGCACCACCTTCAAGCTGCTGCCCCTGGCCGGCCGGGTGGTGGCGGTCGATGCCGTGGGGGTCAACTACCTCCAGCGGGCCGGGTCCATTATGAACAATAAAAACCTCTCCCGGAACAGGGAGATTGTGGAGGCCATGGAGGACCTGCTGGGCTGGTACCGGGAGCATGGGCTGCTGGAGCGCTACCGGCCGGAGCTGGAGTATCTGGCCCTGTATCACGTGTACCTGACCGCCTCCGTACGGGTGCTGCGGGCGGACCCGAAAAGCCCCCTGCCGGGGGAGTTCGCCCGCTGGCTGCGGGAGCGTTTTCCGGAGTACCGGAAGAATAAATACCTGCCCCGGCTGGGCAGAAAGAGGCTCCTGCTGTTCCGGCTTTTGGAGGGCGGGCAGCATTGGGCCGTCCGGCTGCTGTTCCGGTTCAGGGGCTGAGGAGGGCGTATGGTTCAGAAGATGAGGGAGGCCGTTCGGGCTCTCCGGCGGCACAGCCTGCTGGAAAACACGGTGATGCTCTACGTTTTGCAGTTCTCCACCATGGCCCTGGGTATGGTGACCCAGGGCTACCAGCAGCGGGTGCTGGGCATGGAGATGGTGGGAACCCTGGGCGCGGCCCAGTATACCACGAACTTTTTTCAGATTTTTATTGATTTCGGCTTCATTCTCTCCGCCACGGCCAAGGCCTCCCGCTGCCGGGAGGACAAGGAAGAGCTGGGCCGGGTGCTCAGCCGGGTGATTGCCGCGAAGGGGCTTTTCATCGGGGCTTCCGCCGCGGTCCTGCTGGGCTTCGTCTGCCCCAGGCTGGCCGACGGCAGGGAGGCGCTGGCCTATCTGTTCTACCTGTTGTCCGTGGCGATGATGGCCCTTCTGCCGGATTTCCTGTACCGGGGCATCGAGCAGATGGCGGCCATCACCGTGCGGGCGGTGGCAATCAAGGTTTTTGCCACGGTGATGGTCTTCCTGTTCGTCCGGGAGCCGGGGGACTACTACCGGGTCCCGCTCTTCACCGCCTTGGGCAATGCCGGTGCCCTGGCCTTTGTCTACTGGCACCTGTACCGAAAGGTGGGGGTGCGCTTCCGCCGGGTGAGCCCGCGCTCCGTGTGGGACGAGATTCGGGAATCCTCCCAGTTCTTTTTGGCCAAGGCGGCCAACGCGGTAAACGCCAACCTGAACGGCGTGCTTCTCAAGCAGATTACGGGCTCGGCCTCGGCGGGCATGTACACTAACGCGGACCGGGTGATCGCCGTGGCCCGCAACGGCATGTCGCCCATAGCGGACAGCCTTTACCCCCACATGATGAAGCACCGGAATTTCAGCATTGTGAAAAAGGCCCTGCTTTTTGTCTACCCGGTGATTCTGGCCGGGTGCGCCGCGGTCTTCGTCTTCGCAAAGCCCCTCCTGGTCCTCTGGCTGGGCCCGGAGGGCGAACAGGTGGCGGCGCCCCTGCGGCTGCTGATGCCGGTGGCGGTATTCTGCTTTCCCAACTATGTTTTGGGCCATCCCACGCTGGGGGCCATGGGGCTGGTGAAATACGCCAACATGTCGGTGGTCTTTGGCACGGCGGTCTATCTGCTGGGCGCGGGGCTGGCCTATTTCGCGGTGGGGATCAACTGGGTCAGCCTGTGCCTATTGAGTTCGGTGACGGAGTTTTCGATCTTGGTTTTCCGGGTGGCGGTCATCGTCAAGAACCGGAAGCTGCTGAAAAGCGAAGCCCAGGAAGAACCAGTGGAACGCTAAATAGCGTTAGCGCCCCGCACAGCGGCAGGCTCCGGGAAGGAGTCCGCTGTTTCTCGCTTCGCTCAAAGGCGCTGCAAGGGCAGGCGGCGCAGGATTTGCGCGCTGGCTCTTCTTTTGTGTGAGAATCTTGCGCGGCGCTCTATGGTTTACTCCGCGCCGCCTTTTAAGGTCAAGACCGGGTCTCGCCTGCCGGCTCGGTCGGTTCGCTGCTTGTCTGCCGCTGGCAGACGCTCACCCGCCGGCGGCTTAAGAAACTTTCTGAAGAAAGTTTCTTAAGAATTTTCAAAGACTTTTACTGTTGCGTGCCTTTTGCTTTTCCTTATGCTCGATTTACCCCTGATTTTGGAGGCGTTACCCCTATGAATGTCTTTTCCAAGCTCCTGCGCAACGCCCTGTGGCAGGCCCTCTCCTTTCTCCCCAAGCAAAGCCGCAAGGCCGTCTGCCAAAGCTTCTATGGCCGGGGCTTCTCCGACAGCCCCAAGGCCGTCGCCCAGGAGCTCCTCCGCCGGGGCTGGACCGTCTACTGGACCGTAAAGGGCCCGGAGGACGCGGCCTCCCTGCCCCCGGGAATTACCCCGTTAACGGTAGACAGCCCAAAGGCCATCTACCACCAGTGCACCGCCGCCGCCTGGGTGGACAACTGCCGCAAGTGGGCCTACACCCAAAAGCGGGGCTCCACCCGCTATGTGCAGGCCTGGCACGGCTTCCCCCTCAAGCGCATTGAGGGCGACGCGGCGGACGCCCTGCCTGCGGACTACCTGAAGGCCGCCCGCAAGGACTCCCAAATGTGCGATCTGTTCCTCTCCAACAGCGGCTTTTTGACGGAGATCTACCGGCGGGCCTTTTGGTATGAGGGGGAGGTGCTGGAATGCGGCTTCCCCCGCAACGACCTGCTCTTCGGCCCCGGCCAGGAGGCGGAGGAAAAGGTGCGCCGGGAGCTCTCCCTGCCCCCGGACAAGCGGCTGCTGCTCTATGCCCCCACCTTCCGCAGGGACAAGGGGCTGGCGGCCTATGACCTGGATTATAAGCGCCTGGCCGAAGCACTGGCCCGCCGCTTCGGAGGGGAGTGGCTGGTGCTGGCCAAGCTCCACCCCAATATTGCCGCAAAGGCGGCGGAGATGAATCTGGACCCCCGCTATGTGGTAAACGCCTCCGAGTACGCGGACATCCAGGAGCTGTACCTGGCCAGCGCCGCGCTGGTGACCGACTACTCCTCGGTGATGTTCGACTATCTCTGCACGGGAAAGCCCTGTTTTTTATACGTGAACGATTGGGAAGACTATAAAAACGACCGGAATTTCTATTTCGACCTGGACCGGCTTCCCTTTGCGCGGGGCGAAAACGGGGACGAGCTGGAACAGAGGATCCTCCAGTTTGACGAAGGGGCCCAGCGGGAGCGGATTTTGGCGTTTTGCCGGGAATTTGGAATAAAAGAGGATGGGAACGCCGCAAAAAAAGTGGTGGATTGGCTGGAAAACAGGTAGTTTTTGCATTTTAGGGATTTTTGTGGTATGATGTACCTAGGTTCCGCCTGCCCTGGCACCTTTGAGTCTGTCTTAAAATTCCGTCGCCTCTCTGGTTTTAGAACGAACTTTAGCCCCTTCATTTTTAAGGAGTATTACGGATTGAAAAGGGCGCTGGTCGCCGGCTACTTGGCAAAGACAAGTAGAGCGACCGTTCAGCGCACGATTTGACTTCGTCAACTCGACCGAGACGGCAGTTGAGAATGACGAAACTTTTACTGTTGCGCTCAGTAAGCCTTTCCATTCAAAAAATGCGCCCTTTGCGCCAGAGCGGGGAAGGTCCCCGGGGACTTAGCGAAGCCAAACGGTCAAGAGCCTGGAACCGAGCGTCCAGCGCCCGCCTCACACCCACGATAAACGTGTAAAAGTCTTTGAGGATTGTCAAGGGACTTTCTTCAGAAAGTCTCTTGACCCGCCGGAGGCGACCTTGCCGGAAGGCGCGTCCTGTGCGCCTGTAGGCCACTCCGTATTACTCTATGAAATTGTAAAAACTTTACTATAGAAGGTGACTCTATGCACGGAATGATCAAAAAGCTTAAGCGCACCGTGGTGTTTATTTTAAAGCTGGCCCTGTTCGCCTCCCTGTTCGGGATATTCTTCGGCGTCTTCGGCATCAACAACCCCTGGCTCTTCAATCTTTCCCGCACCACCGGCGTCACCATGGTGACCTTTGTGGTGCTGGGCATTGCTTTGATGTCGGTTTACGGCGGGTACGCGGTGGGCACCCAGAAGTCCAAGCCCATCGTCCACTCCATGGCCCTGGCCACCATTATGACGGACCTGGTGACCCACTTACAGCTGTCCATTATGAACACCAGCGAGAAGAACAACGACCATTTCGTGTACGAGACCCCCCACCTGCTGCTGCTGGTGATGCTTTTACAGGTTTTGGTCATTATTTTCTTTGCCTATGTGGGAAACTACATCTATTTCTCCCTGGCCCCGCCGGAGAAGTGCTGCGTCATCTCCTCCTCCCGGCAGAGCCTGGGCAGCGTCATTCCCAAAATCCAGCGCTTCCAAAAACAGTATGAGATCGACGAGATCGTCCGCTACGACAGCCCCAAGGTGCTGGACGTGATCCTGCGTTCGGACACGGTGTTCCTCTATGACGTGCCTTTAAAGGAGCGCAACGACCTGATCGCCTTCTGCTACCAGACCCAGAAGAACATCTACTACAATTTCGAGACCATCGACGTGGTGGCCCAGGGGGCCAAGTACGTGACCCTGGACGACAAATCCATGGTGATGTACACCGCCAAGGACCTGACCATGGAACAGCGCATCGTCAAGCGCCTGACCGATTTGGCCGTGGCCGTTGTGGGCCTGGTGCTCAGCAGCCCCATTATGCTGGGCTGCGCCATCGCCATCAAGGCGGAGGACCACGGCAAGGTGCTCTATAAGCAGAAGCGCCTGACCAAATACGGCCGGGTCTTCGAGGTGTACAAGTTCCGCACCATGAAAGAGGCGAACTCCGTCAACAAGTCCGTGACGGAGAACGACGACCGGATCACCAAGGTGGGCCGGGTGCTGCGGAAGTTCCGCATTGACGAGCTGCCCCAGCTGATCAACATTTTAAACGGCGACATGACCGTGGTGGGCCCCCGGCCGGAGATGCTGGAAAACGTGGAGAAGTACACCGAGGAGCTGCCGGAGTTCTCCTACCGGCTGCGGATGAAGGCGGGCCTGACGGGCCTGGCGCAGATCTCCGGCAAGTACAACACCTCCCCCAAGGACAAGCTGGTCATGGACCTGATGTACATTGAAAACTACAGCATCTGGCAGGACTTTAAGCTGATCTTCCAGACCATCACGGTGTTTCTGAAAGCCTCGGAGAGCACGGCGGCTTTTGGCAAGGAGGACCTGTACGACTTTGACGAGGACCGGGAGCGGGACAAGCCCAAGAAGAAGTAGGCGGCAGAGTGGCCGCTGGCAGCTTAAGAAACTTCTTGAAAGAAGTTTCTTAAGAATCTTCAAGAACTTTTACACGCTTATCGTAGGAGTGAGGAGCGCACTGGGCGCTCGGTTCCCAGCTCACGACATTCGCTATGCGAAGTCAACGTTTGCTACGCTAAGTCGCCCCCACACCCTGCCACTTTTGAAAAAGGTGAGTGTGTGCCGGGTACTTGGCAGAGCCAAGTACAGCATACAAGTTGCGAACATGAGTTGACAAAGCCAATATGCCGCTTCCCGTCCCAAACCGAGCGCACCTAGCGGTGGGCACACGCGCGTGCAAGCTTAAAGCCACACGTTGGCTTCATCGCCCGCGAAGGCGCTGCGTGGTAAACGTGCAAGCTCCAAACCGAGCGCCCAACTCACTCCCTCCACCCCCGTAAAACGTGTAAAAGTTTTTGATCCAAACTTTTTTCAAAAAGTTTGGTCCAGTCCAGGGGTAGAGTTCGTAAGACGAAGTCTAAACGAACTCTTAGAACCTGTATTCATAGGCGGGGATGCCGGGTGGGCGAGGAATTTTGCGGTCCAGCAAGGCAAAAAATCGCAGGAATGCTGGCGCATTGCAAGATTTTTTAACGCCGCTGGGCTGCAAAAGCCCCGCCCATACGGCGTCCATCGACTATGAATACAGGTTCTTAAACCCAAGAGTTGACCAAATCTTCGATTTGGATCAACTCTGGCCGCCGGAGGCCAAGAGGCGAAAAGAAAGGATGAAAAGACATGGCGATTACGGAATATTTAGAGAGGATTTACGGCGGCACGGCGGAGGAATACGCCCGGCGGGCCGGAGAGGCCATGCAGCGGGGGGAGCGGCTGTTTATCGTGACCGCCAACCCGGAGATTTTGATGCACGCCCAGCGGGACCCGGAGGTGCGGGCCCTGCTGCTGGATCCGGAGGCCCAGATCGTGCCGGACGGCATCAGCGTGGTGAAGGCCATGTGCATGCTGGGGCTGGAGGCCCGGGAGCGGGTGACCGGCGTGGACCTGGCGGACAAGCTGCTGCGGGCCGCCGGGCGGGGCGGGAAGACCGTCTTCCTGCTGGGGGCCAAGGAAGAGGTGGTCTCCGCCCTGGCCCAGAAGCTGCGGCGGGAATACCCCGGCGTTACGGTGCACTACCGCAACGGCTACGACGGGGACAAGGACCAAATCTTCGACGAGATCGCCGCCATCGGGCCGGACCTCACTCTGGTGGCGCTGGGGGCCCCGGCCCAGGACCTGCTGATCCACCGCCGCCTGAAGGATTTTTCCAAAGGGGTGTTTATGGGCGTCGGCGGGTCCTTCGACGTGCTCAGCGGCAGCAAGCGGCGGGCCCCGGCCTTTTTTGTGCGCACCAACACCGAGTGGCTGTACCGCATTCTGCGGGAGCCCTCCCGGCTGGGGCGCTTCTGGAACAACAATGTGAAATTTTTAGGCGAGGTGAAGCGAGCGGCCCGGCAGGAGAAGGGCTGAGGCAAGTTTTCTCCCCCTCGAGAATATGAATGAGAAGGAAGGCGAGCGTATGGATAAGATCAAAGTGATGCTGGTCTTCGGCACCCGGCCGGAAACCATCAAGATGGCCCCCCTGGTAAAGGAGCTGAAAAGCCGCCCGGAGTTCGAGGCTCTGGTGTGCGTCACCGCCCAGCACCGGCAGATGCTGGACCAGGTGCTGGAGGCGTTCCACATTACCCCAGACTATGACCTGGACGTGATGAAGTCGGGCCAGACCCTTTCGGACATTACCGCCCGGGTGCTGAAAGGTCTGGAGGAGGTCATTCAAAAGGAAAAGCCCCAGATGGTACTGGTCCACGGGGACACCACCACCACCTTTGCCGGGGCCCTGGCCGCTCTGTACGGCCAGACCGCCATCGGCCATGTGGAGGCCGGGCTGCGGACCTACGACAAGTATTCCCCCTACCCGGAGGAGATGAACCGGCAGTTTGTGGGCTGCATGGCGGACCTGCACTTCGCCCCCACGGAGCAGAGCCGGGAGAACCTGATTCGGGAGGGCAAGGACCCGGCCTCCATCGTGGTCACGGGCAACACGGCCATCGACGCCCTGCGCACCACCGTGCGGGAGGACTTTTCCGACCCCATCCTGGACTGGGCGGCGGGCTCCCGGCTGATCGTGCTCACGGCCCACCGGCGGGAAAACCTGGGCGAGCCCATGCACCGGATGTTCCGGGCCATCCGCCGGGTGGTGGAGGAATTCCCGGACGTGAAGGTGGTGTACCCGGTGCACCTGAACCCCCTGGTGCAAAGGGCCGCGGAAGAGGAGCTGGGGGACGAGCCCCGGGTGCAGCTGGTGGAGCCCATGGAGGTGGTGGAGTTCCACAACCTGCTGGCCCGGTCCTGCCTGATCCTCACGGACAGCGGCGGCATCCAGGAGGAGGCGCCCTCCTTGGGCAAGCCGGTGCTGGTGCTGCGGGACACCACCGAACGGCCCGAGGGCCTGAAGGCCGGAACCCTAAAGCTGGCGGGCACCCAGGAGGAGGACGTTTACCGGCTGATGCGGGAGCTGCTGGAGGACCCGGCGGAGTACGCCCGGATGAGCCAGGCCAGCAACCCCTATGGCGACGGCCAGGCCAGCGCCCGCATCGCGGAGGCAATTTTGGCATATTTTGCCCGCCATGACGCATAAACGCTCTTGAAGCCGCCACAAGCGTCCAAAGGGAGTTTTTTGAAGTCATACGGAGTGGCCTCCGGCGTGGAGGGGGCTTTGCCCCCTCCACCCCTGCCACTTTTGAAAAAGTGGACAAAACTTTTACACGTTTATTACGGGTGTGAGGCGTGCGCTGGGCGCTCGGTTCGAGGCGGGAAGCTATGCGTTTGCTTTGCCAAGTCCCCCGGATAACCCCGCAGCCTTTGAAAAGGGTGAGCGTCTGCCAGCAATCTCCAAACCGAGCGCTAAGCTAACGCGTCCCACCCCCGTAAAGCGTTTAAAAGTTCTTGAAAATTCTTAAGAAACTTCTTTCAAGAAGTTTCTTAAGCCGCTCAATTTCGCAAATTATCAGAACAACAATGGAGCAAAAAGTCATATGAAAGAAAAGCGTTTTCTCCGGCTTTGCGCCTGCAGGCGGAACCTGCTGGCCGCAGCGCTGGTGTTCGCGGCCTCCGCCCTGATTTTCGGCATGGAGTGGGGGCTGGCCTTTTATGAAAACCTGAACGGCCGCCGGGAGCCCTGCTGGTGGTATATCTGGACCTATGGGGGCCTCACCGCGCTTTCCGCCGCCCTCTGCCTGGTGGAGCTGGATATCTCCGCGGCCGCGGGTCACAGGCTGGGCTGGCTGCTGGTGCTGGTTCTGCCGGTGTGGGCGTTCGTCACGGTGGACGTGATCAACGGCACCAAGCTCTGGTCCTTCCCCCACATCCGCTGGGCCGCCAACTACCTGTGCTATCTGCTGCTTTTCGCCCTAGGCTACGCCCTCACCGGGCGGGCCTGGGGCGCGGCGGCCATCGGCGGGGCCGTGGCGCTCACCTTCGGCATCGCCAACTATTTCGTGGTCCAGTTCCGGGGCCAGCCCATTCTGCCCTGGGATTTTCAGTCCTTCTCCACAGCCCTGACGGTTTCCGGGGGCTACGAGTACGTGCCCACCCGCAAGATGACCGTGGCCGTGATGAGCTACCTGTGCGCCGTCATCGGCTGCATGAAGCTCTCTCCCAAGGGCAAGCCCGCCGCCCCCCGCCGGGCCCGGCGGCTGGAGCGCCTGTGCGCTTTGGGCGTGGCCGTGGCGGTCACGGTGGTGCTGCTGCCCCTAAACGGCCTGGAGAGCATGGGCGTCTCCGTGTGGTCTTGGAACCAGAAGGCCAGCTCCGAGCTGACGGGCATTGCGGCGGGCTTTTTCGCCAACGTGCAGTACATGCTGGTGGACCGGCCCGAGGGCTACTCCCTTTCCAAGGTAAACCGTTTGGCGGCGGCTCAGGAACAGGACCCGGAGCCCGCCCCTCTGGGCCGTCCCGGGGACCAGCCGCCCACCATCATCGCCATTATGAACGAGAGCATGACGGACCTGGGCAGCTTTGGCACGCTGGAGTTTCAGCCGGACAACATGCCGCGCATCCACGGCCTGCAGAAAAGCGGCAAGGCCATTTGGGGCACGGCCTATTCCTCGGTATATGGAGGCAACACCTGCAACAGCGAGTACGAGTTCCTCTCGGGCAACAGCATGAGCTTCCTGCCCAACGGGAGCAAGCCCTACCAGCAGTATGTGGACAGCCCCCAGACCGCCCTGCCCTCCATTTTAAAAGGCTACGGCTACCACTGCGTGGCCGTCCATCCGGGAGACCGTGGGGCCTGGCAGCGCATTGAGGCCTATCCCCACATGGGCTTCGATGAGTTTGTGGACGCGGAGGTCTTCGATGTGAAGCGCTCCTTCGAGCACCGCCTCACCAGCGACCGGTCCTGCTATGAGCAGCTGATCTACGAATATGAGCGCTGGAAGGAAGTGGACGGGAGCCCCCTGTTCCTCTTTAACGTGACCATCCAGAACCACGGGGGCTATGAGGACGAGAGCTACGAGACCCAGGTGCGTGTGAAGGGGCACGAGGGCCAATGGCCCCGGGCGGAGCAGTACCTGACCCTGACCAAGAGCTCGGACGAGGCCCTGGGGAGCCTGTTCGAATATTTTGAGCACACCGGGGACCCGGTGGTCATCCTCTTCTTTGGGGACCACTGGCCCAAGCTGGAGGAGGGCTTTGTCTCCCAGCTGCTGCGGGAAAAGCGTGGCTTCTCGGCCACCATGGCCCAATACCAGGTGCCCTTCTTCCTCTGGGCCAACTACCCTTTGGAGGCCCAGGAGATCGAGCGGGTGAGCCTTAACTACCTTTCCGGCCTGCTGCTGCGGGCGGCGGGTCTGGAGGGCACGGGCTACACCAAGTACTTAGAGGGCCTGCGGCGGACCCTGCCGGTGATTACGGACATCGGCATGATGGACAGCCGGGGCAGCCTGTACCGGGCGGGAGAGCGCAGCCCCTTTGACAGCCTGCTGCGGGATTACGCGGTGCTGCAATACAACAATTCCTTTGACGAAGAAAATAAACTGGAATCCTTTTTTAGCCGTCAGGCCGCTGGGGAAGGGGAGCGGTGAGGGAATTCATACATAATTCACAAAAAGGAGCGGAAGCTATGGTCAGAGTCGCCGTGCGGCGGGTCAACGAATGGGATGGCCCGTCCATGCTGAAAATTTATACGCCCTATACGGGCACCCCCGCCGCCCCGGAGCAAGAGGCCCCGGAGCTGCAGGCCTATATCCAGCGCATCGATCAATATACCTACGGCCTGGGCTGGCTTCTCTGCGAGCTGGACTGCCACCCGGCGGGCTTCTGCCACCTGACGGAGAACCGCCGCGCCCCCAAGGACCCGTTTTCGGTGGAATTCCAGCTCTATGTGCGGGAGGACCGCCAGCGCCGGGGCGTGGGCCGGGCCCTTTGGTCCCTGATGCGGGACATGATGGAAGAGGGTAGCCGGAAGGAGGTTTTTGCCCGGGTGCGCCAGGAAAACCAGAAGGCCCTGGCCTTTTTCCAGGCCATGGGATTCCAGGCGCTGGAGGAGGAAGAGGGCGTCCAGGTGCTGCGCTATGCCCTGGCCCCCGCCTGCCCGGAGGCGGAACGCCCCACCAAACCCTATCTTATTGATAAATTCGTCTACGAAGCGGCCCGGGAGCGCGCCGCCGGACTGGTGAATACCGATGGTCTGGAAACGGGAAAGATTTTTTAAAAAATTGTGAATAAACCCCCTTGTCAAAAAGGCCCGGGCGTGGTATCATTTATTTGATTTTGATAAAATGCGGAAGAATGGTGTTTTTCAAAATCCACCCTGTGTTTTCGTTCCAAGTTTTTATAATTTCTTGATGAAAGGAGGTAAGAAGCTATGCCAAGATTGTTAGAGGTTGCCAGCGTGGCCGAGCCCAGCTTTCTCCAAGTAGTCGCCATGGGCCTGATCACCGTGTTCGTGGTGCTCATCTGCCTGATTATCATCATCAAGATCATGGGCGCGGTTATGGGCAAGAGCCAGCCCGCGGCGGCAGCGGCTCCGGCCCCCCGGCCCGCGGCCCCGGTTCCGGCGGCTCCGGCCCAGCCCAACAAGCAGCAGCTGGTCGCGGCTATCTCCGCCGCCATCGCGGAGGACATGGGCGGCAGCGCGGACCACATTAAGATCCTCTCCATCCGCCGGCTGTAAGCCCTGCCCTCCGCCAGCCCCACCCAACCAACCCGGGCCCTGCCTTGGCCCGGCACAAAGAAAGGAAAATGATCATTATGAGAAAATATAATGTAAACGTAAACGGCACCGCTTATGAAGTCACCGTGGAAGAGGTCAAGGGCGGCGCGGCCCCGGCTCCCGCTCCGGCGGCAGCTCCGGCTCCCGCGCCCGCTCCCGCTCCCGCCGCCGCTGGTTCCGGTGAACCCGTCAACTCCCCCATGCCCGGCACCATCTTGGACGTAAAGGTTGCCGCCGGCCAGGCCGTTAAGTCCGGCGATGTGCTGATGATTTTGGAAGCCATGAAGATGGAGAACGAGATCATGGCCCCCAAGGACGGCACCGTGACCAGCGTGGCCGTCTCCAAGGGCGCTTCCGTGGAGAGCGGCGCACTCCTTTGCACAATAGCTTAACTTCGCCGCGCTTCGTTAAGCGATCCAAGAATTTGAAAGCCATCGGTTTTCAAATTCTTTTGCCGGTTTTAATGAAGTGAGGCAATTACAAAGTTGAGCGATTTGACCGACCAAATATTGAGAAGGAGTGTAACCCAATGGAAGCAATTCAAACCTTCCTGCAAAGCACTGGCTTTGCCATTGTGGCCGGCGAGCCCCTGGACCTGGTGATGATCGCCATCTCCTGCGTGCTGCTGTATCTGGCCATCGTTAAGAAATTCGAGCCGCTGCTGCTGCTGCCCATCGCCTTCGGCATGCTGCTGACCAACCTGCCCGGCGCGGGCATGTACCACGCCGAGTATTTCGCTGACGGCGTGATCAACTGGCAGGAGCTGGGCACCGGCCACGGCGGCCTGCTGGACTACCTGTACCTGGGCGTGAAACTGGGCATCTACCCCTGCCTGATCTTCGTGGGCGTGGGCGCGGGCACGGACTTCGCCCCCCTGATCGCCAACCCCAAGACCCTGCTTCTGGGCGCGGCCGCCCAGCTGGGCATCTTCATTACTTACGTTGCCGCCCGGCTCACCATCTTCACCGGCCCCGAGGCCGCCTCCATCGGCATCATCGGCGGCGCGGACGGCCCCACGGCCATCTACACCACCGCGCGGCTGGCGCCCCACCTGCTTGGGCCCATCGCCGTGGCCGCTTACAGCTACATGGCCCTGGTGCCGGTCATCCAGCCGCCCATCATGAAAGCCCTCACCACCAAGGAGGAGCGCCGCATCAAGATGAAGCAGCTGCGGCCTGTCTCTAAGACCGAGAAGATCCTGTTCCCCATCATCGTCACCATCTTCGTGTCCTTCATGCTGCCCTCTGCCGCCCCGCTGGTGGGCTGCCTGATGCTGGGTAACCTGATGAAGGAGTGCGGCGTGGTGGAGCGCCTCAATAAGACCGTCCAGAACGAGCTGATGAACATTGTCACCATCTTCCTGGGCATCTCTGTGGGCGCTACCGCCACGGCGGGCAACTTCCTGAAGCGGGACACCTTGCTGATTCTAGGCATGGGCGTGATCGCCTTTGGCCTGGGCACTGCCGGCGGCGTGTTGCTGGCCAAGCTGATGAACGTGTTCAGCAAGGAGAAGGTCAATCCGCTGATCGGCTCCGCCGGCGTATCCGCCGTGCCCATGGCCGCCCGTGTGTCCCAGGTGGTAGGGCAGAAGGAGGACCCCTCCAATTTCCTGCTGATGCACGCCATGGGCCCCAATGTGGCGGGCGTAATCGGCTCCGCCGTGGCGGCTGGCGTGCTGATGGCACTATTCGGTTGAGAAGGAGGCATATGGTAAATTATGGCTAAGAATCCCCTTAAGATCATGGACACCATTTTGCGCGACGCCCACCAGTCCCAGGCGGCTACCCGCATGAAGCTGGAGGACATGGTGAAGGTGCTGCCCCTTTTGGACAGCATCGGCTACTGGTCCCTGGAGTGCTGGGGCGGCGCAACCTTTGACGTGTGCATGCGCTTTTTGAACGAGGACCCCTGGGAGCGCCTGCGCACCTTGAAAAAGGGCCTGCCCAACACAAAGCTGCAAATGCTGCTGCGGGGCCAGAACCTGCTGGGCTACCGCCACTATGCCGACGACGTGGTAGACGCGTTCGTGAAGAAGTCCATTGAGAACGGCATTGACGTGGTCCGCATTTTCGACGCTTTGAACGACCCCCGGAACGTCCAGGCGGCGGTAAGCTGCGTGAAGAAATACGGCGGCTGGGCCGAAGTGGCCATCAGCTACACCAAGAGCCCCGTGCATAGCGAGGATTACTTTGTAAAGCTCTCCATGGAGCTGGAGAAGATGGGGGCCGACTCCATCTGCATCAAGGACATGGCAAACCTGCTGCTGCCCTATGACGCTTACTCCCTGGTGAAAAAGCTCAAGGAAAACGTGGGCGTGCCCATTCACCTGCACACCCACAATACCACCGGCACCGGCGACATGACCAACCTTATGGCTGCTCAGGCGGGCGTGGACATTGTGGACTGCGCCCTTTCCCCCCTGGCCAACGGCACCAGCCAGCCCGCTACCGAGGCCATGGTGGCTACCCTGCAGGGCACCAGCCGGGACACGGGCCTGGACATGAACAAGCTCTCCGAGGCCGCGGCCCACTTCCGGGGCGTGGCCGAGAAGCTGGACATCAACCCCAAGGTGCTGAAGGTGGACGTGAACACCCTGCTGTACCAGGTGCCCGGCGGTATGCTCAGCAACCTGATCAGCCAGCTGAAACAGGCCAACGCCGAGGACAAGTATTACGACGTGCTGGCCGAGGTGCCCCGGGTCCGCGAGGACTTCGGCTACCCGCCCCTGGTGACCCCCACCAGCCAGATCGTGGGCTCCCAGGCAGTGCTGAACGTGCTCTCCGGCGAGCGGTACAAGATGGTCTCCAAGGAGTCCAAGGGCCTGCTCCGGGGCGAGTACGGCAATCTGCCCGGTACGGTCAACGAGGAAGTGCGCAAGAAGTGCATCGGCAATGACGAGGTCATCACCTGCCGCCCCGCCGACCTCCTGGAGCCCGAGATGGAGAAGCTGCGGGCCGAGTGCAAGGAGAAGGGCCTGGGCCACTGCGAAGAGGACACCCTGAGCTACGCCCTGTTCCCCCAGGTGGCCAGCAAGTTCTTCGACTGGCGGGACCACCCCGAGAAGCGGGAAGCCGCTGCCGCACCGGCAGCGGCCCCTGCGGCCGCGCCCGCCCCTGCGGCGGCTGCCCCGGCCAATGACAATTCTCCCCGCACTTTGGTGGTGGAGGACCTGACCGGCGGCAACTTCTAAGCGCTGGTCTGCGTTGAGGTAAAATATAAAATAACGGGAAAGCCTGTGCTAAAGAGCACGGGCTTTCTTTGTTTTGGGGGCGCGGGGAGGACGCGGGAGGGAAGCCGCAAAGATGTAAAAAAATACAGAAATAAGCATTGAAAACCCCGGCGCTTTGCGTTATACTAGATGCACAGAAATGAGCGGATTGAGAGAAATCTTTCCGCCGCTTTGTGAAAAATCAAGGGAAAAGAGGACATTGCCATGAACGATGGGTTAATGTGGGCGTTGGTGAAAGAGAAGCCAGAGGAGGGCCTGTGGATGAAGCGGGTCCCCATCCCCCGGCTGGGGCCCAACGACGTGAAGATCAAGATTCGAAAGACCGCCATCTGCGGCACGGACGTGCACATCTACCAGTGGAACGACTGGGCCCAGCACACCATCCCCGTGGGCCTGACGGCGGGCCACGAGTATGTGGGCGAGGTGGTGGAGGTGGGCCCCGGCGTGGAGGGCTTCCACCCCGGCGACCTGGTCTCTGGCGAGGGGCACATCACCTGCGGCAAGTGCCGCAACTGCCTGGAAGGCCACAAGGAAAACTGCAAGGAGGCCAAGGGCGTGGGCGTGAACCGCAACGGCGCTTTCGCGGAATACCTGGTGATCCCCGCCTCCAATGTGTGGCCCTGCAACCCCAATGTGCCCGAAGAGCTCTACGCCATTTTCGACCCCCTGGGCAACGCCACCCACACCGCCCTCTCTTACGATGTGCTGGGAGAGGACGTGCTCATCACCGGCGCGGGGCCCATCGGCATTATGGCGGCAGCCATTGCCAAGTTCTCCGGGGCGCGGCATGTGATTGTGACCGATATGAACGACTACCGCCTGGACCTGGCCAAAAAGCTGGGGGCCACCGAGACCGTCAACCTCAAGAGCCAGAGCCTGACCGAGGTGACGAAGGCCGTGGGCATGACCGAGGGCTTTGACGTGGGCATGGAGATGTCCGGCAGCGGGGCCGGGCTTTCCGATATGATCCACAACATGAAGCACGGCGGGAAGATCGCCCTTCTGGGCTTGCAGCGCACCGACGCGGTAGTGGACCTGGAGACCGTGATCTTCAACGGCCTGAACCTGCGGGGCATCTATGGCCGCAAGGTCTGGGACACCTGGTACAAGATGACCACCATGATCCAGGCAGGGCTGGACATTGCCCCGGTGATCACCCACCGCTTTGACATCCGGGACTATGAAAAGGGCTTCGAGGCCATGATTTCCGGCCAGTCCGGCAAGGTGGTGCTGGATTGGGCGAGTGTTAACGGGTAGCTTTTAAGACCTTGGGGCGTTGCCCCAAACCCCACCACCTTTTGAAAAAGGTGGACGAAAACTTTAACGACGAAATTGTTTTGTTTGGACCGCTGGCTTATGATTACCTCGAAATTGAACAGAAAGAAATATTGCGCGGTCCAGGGGCGTTAGGCCCCTGGCAGGGTTTGGGGCAGCGCCCCAAGGTCTTGCCGCAGGACCGCCCTTTGGTCCGGAGGCCTTTTATTAGTCAAAAATTTATTTTTGCAAGAGGCCAATTAGTTTGCAAGGTAATTTTTGTTTTAGGAGGATTTTGCTATGGCTAGAAAAAATGATATTTTAGAGATTTACGCGAAGGAAGTAGAGAACATTCGGGAGGCCGGGCTTTTTAAGGGGGAGGCGCCCTTTGTCTCGCCCCAGGGGGCCCGGGTGAAGATGGAGGACGGCCGGGAGCTTTTGTGCATGTGCGCCAACAATTACCTGGGGCTGGGCAACAATCCCCGGCTCATCGAGGCGGCAAAGAGGACCTATGACGAGAAAGGGTATGGGCTGGCCTCCGTGCGGTTTATCTGCGGCACCCAGGACATCCACAAGACCCTGGAGCAGAAGATTTCCGGCTTTTTGGGCACGGACGACACCATCCTCTATTCCTCCTGCTTCGATGCCAACGGCGGGCTGTTTGAAACCCTGCTGACCGCGGAGGACGCGGTAATCAGCGATGAGCTGAACCATGCCTCCATCATTGACGGCGTGCGCCTGTGCAAGGCCAAGCGCTACCGTTATAAGAACAACGACATGGCCGATCTGGAGGCCCAGCTAAAGGCTGCGGACGAGGCCGGGGCCCGCATCAAGCTGATCGCCACGGACGGCGTGTTCTCCATGGACGGCATCATCTGCAACCTGAAGGGCGTGTGCGACCTGGCCGACCAGTACAACGCTTTAGTCATGGTGGACGACAGCCACGCCGTGGGCTTTGTGGGCAAGACGGGCCGGGGCACCCCGGAGCACTGCGGCGTGGAAGGCCGGGTGGACATCATCACCGGCACTTTGGGCAAGGCCCTGGGCGGGGCCTCCGGCGGCTACACCAGCGGGCGGCGGGAGATTGTGGACCTGCTGCGCCAGCGCAGCCGCCCCTACCTGTTCTCCAACACTTTGGCCCCCGCCATTGCCGGGGCCAGCATCGAGATGCTGAACATGCTGGAGGAGAGCACCGCCCTGCGGGACCACCTGGAAGAGGTGACCGCCTACTACCGGCAGCTGCTGGTGGAAAACGGCTTCGATATCATCCCCGGGACCCACCCCTGCGTGCCGGTGATGCTCTATGACGAGAAGCTGGCCGTGGAATACGCCAAGCGGATGATGGAAAAGGGCGTGTACGTGGTGGCCTTCTCCTACCCGGTGGTGCCCAAGGGCCGGGCCCGCATCCGCACCCAGGTCTGCGCCAGCCACACCAAGGAGGACGTGGCCTTCGCGGTGGAGTGCTTCAAGCAGGTCCGGGCGGAGTTGGAAGCATGAGCTTCGGCCTGTACTCCCTGCTGGCCCTGCCCCTTTGGGGGACGCAGTTCGCCCTGTACTTCATTCTGCGGCGGGCGGGGCTGAGCCGGGAAAGCCTGGCCGCCAAGTGCGCCGGGAGCTTTCTGGCCGTGGCCTCGGCGGTACCGGCCCTTGTGCAAAAGGGCGCAAATCCCCTGGAGGAGCCGGTTTTCTGGTTCTTCGCCCTGTGTACCGCGGCGGACGCTCTTTTGGAGCTCTGGTTCGTGCCGGGGATGCTGGTGTTCGGCGCGGCCCATTTCTGCCTGATTCTATGGCTGTGGGGCCTGGCCCCGGTCACGGGGTGGAGCGTCCTGCTGTGGGCCTTGGCCTATGGGGCGGCGGCGCTGCTCTTCCGGCGGGAGCTGCCCAAGCTGGGAAAGCTGCTGGTCCCCTTCTGCCTGTACCCGGCCCTGCTGGGGGCCTCCCTGGCTTTGGGGCTGGCGCTGCCCTTTACGGCGGGGGCGGAGTACTGGCCCCTGGCGGCGGGGACGCTGTGCTTCTTCGTCTCCGACATGATGGTGGCCAAGGGGGAGCTTTCCGGCCTGGACCCTAAGTGGCAGAAGCCGGTGATGCTGCTCTACTGGGCGGCGCTGTACCTAATCTCCGCCGCGCTGTGGCGCTAGAGGCTGCTTGAAATCCCCGGAACGCCTCCTTGTCCGATTTTATAAAATAGATCTCTCGCGAAAAAAGATTTATGTTGAGTAAATGATGGCCTCCGGGCGCAAAAGGCGCGGTCTCAGCTGCCGCTTCGGTTGAGTTGGCTTCGCCAACTCATGTTCGCAGCTTGCTGGCAGACGCTCACCCTGCGGCAAGGTCGTGGGGCTCATGACGTTCGCTACGCGAAGTCACCCCACACCCTGCCAGGTGCCAGCTTCGCGGAGCGAACGTCAACTTCGCGGAGCGAACGTCAACTTCGCGGAGCGAATGTCAACTTCGCGGAGCGAATGTTGTAAGCTCCTGGACCGCGAATTTGCCGTACGCCATCAATTTCGCAAGAGGTTTTCTGAAAGGACTTCGAAAAAGACCGCCTGGAGCGTCTGCCCCGGCGGTCTTTTTCACTGGCAGTTCCGGCTCCGCCGCCAGT
The DNA here is from genome assembly GCA_948471095.1 of uncultured Oscillospiraceae bacterium. Taxonomy (GTDB): domain Bacteria; phylum Bacillota; class Clostridia; order Oscillospirales; family Acutalibacteraceae; genus Acutalibacter. Next base: position 10,091 of record CAOKRG010000009.1, on the reverse strand, counting down.
CCTTGGGGGAGGCCCCGTACCGGGCCCGGAACTTCCGGTAGAAATAGCTGGTGTTGTCATAGCCCACCGCGTCGATAATGCTGTCGATGGGCAGGGAGGTCCCCTCCAGCAGCTCCCGGGCCCGCTCCAAGCGCTTTTCCAGCAGCAGCTCCTTAAAGGTCTTCCCGGTGGAGCCCCGAATGGCGTGGCTCAAATAGGGCAGGGACACATGGAGCTCCCCCGCCAGCCGGGTCAGGTCCGCGTCCCGGTAGTTTTCCTCCACCTCCCGCAGGGCCGCCAGAACCGGCCCGCTGTTTTCCGGGTCTTCCAGGCCGTCCAGCTCCTCCAGCAGCTGAAGGAGCAGCAGGCCCATGGTGGCCTGGTTCACCCGGCTTCCGCCCCGGCCGGGAAAGGCCAGGTCCCACAGCAGGTTTTCCACCAGGTTCTGCACCGCCACGCGCCCTGCCGTTTGAAAATGCAGCCAGCTGAGGCCCCCGCCGCTTTTGCGCAGGCCGTCTAACAGAAACCTGGCCAGCACGTTGCCCGTGCCGGTCATTTGCAGGGCATAGTCGAAAAACTGGGGCAGGACGATAAAATTTACGCCGATATCCTCTCTTCCGGCCCGCTCCACCCGGTGGCGGGCGTGTTGGTTGAGAAAGAGCAGCTCCCCGGCCCCCAGGGTCAGGGGCGGGCCCCCGTTGACCCGGTGGCGGGTGCTGCCCTGGCACATATACATAATTTCCACATAATTGTGGGTATGCTCGGGAAAGGCCGCAAACCGGGTGTGGGGGCGCATGGCGATGAGCTGCCCCCTTGCCAGCAGCCTGCCGCTGTCAACGGTAAAGTCCCCTGGCGGGGCATACCGCTCCCGCTCCACCTGTCCGCCTTCCAGAAGCTTTTCCTCCTCGGCGGTAATCTTCCTCAGCTGCTCCATCAGTACTTCCTGCATGTGGGTTCCACCTTTCAGGCCGCGGGGGCCGCGCAGGCCAGAATGTCCTCCGCCTGGCTGGGGTCCAGGCCGGCGTGCTTCACCATCAGCCCCAGCACCTGCTTCTGCCGCTGGCGGGCCAGGCCCGGGTTTTCGTTTAGGTCGTATACAGAGGGCGCGTTGGGGACGCCCGCCAGCAGGGTGGCCTCATAGTCGTCCATCTGGGCGGGCTCCTTATCAAAATATTCCCGGCAGGCGTCGCCCACCGTGTAGCAGCCGCTGCCAAAGTAGATGCTGTTGACGTACAGCTCCAAAATCTCGTCCTTCGCGAGCTGGCTTTCCAGCTTCCAGGCCATAAAGACCTCGGCGATCTTCCGGGTGAATTCCTTCTCCTGGGTAAAGTACAGGTTTTTGGCCAGCTGCTGGGTGATGGTGCTGCCGCCCTCCACCAGGGCCATGGCCTGCAGGTCGTGCAGCGCCGCCCGGCCGATGGCCAGGAAGTCCACGCCGCCGTGCTCATAGAAGCGGTGGTCCTCCACGGCCAGGACAGCCTGGGCGTAGGTTTCGGGCAGGTCTTCCAGGGGGGTGAAGCCCGGCTGGTCCCGGACCTCCTTCACGGCCTTGGAAACCGGCTTTGCGGCCAGCGCGCCGGTGTAGAGGCTGTAGCCCCGCAGGGTCAGGGCCCCGGAGGCGCAGACGCACAGCAGGACCAGGGCCAGCAGCGTCCGGCGGATGATTTTTCCACAGCGTTTCTTTTTCATAAGGGGGCTCCTTTCGTCCCGGCGGGCCGGGTTCTTCTTTGGTATGGCCTTATGATACCAGCCGAACCTTTCGAAAATCTTACGGGAATTCTTTAAAATCCCTGTCTCCGCCTTACGGTTTTGTAAGGATGCGGGGCCGCGAAAAGCCCCCTCCGTCCGGGAACGGAGAGGGCCGGGGGTTCTTATTATAAATGGGAATGGCGGCTTACAGGTCTAGTTCCGCATAAGTAGAAGCCACACGGCAGGCGGCCACGCCTGCCATATCGGCCTTGCCGCTGGTGAAGTTCGCATAGTAGAGGCTACCGTATAGAGGCTGATGTTCTGCTGTGTAGTAGCTCATGGACTTTCCAGGAGCAAGAGTTTTGATCCCAGTGGTAAGCGTGGGGCCAGTAGGAGAGCCGGAGGTGAATGTGATGATAATATTCTGGGTCCCGCTGTTTTTCACCCATACCTTAAAGTAGTGGTTCCCGTTTTCCAAGGGGATCGCCTTACTGAGGGAATCGCCGGACAACGTGATGTTATTCCAAAGCTTAGTGCTGGACCGGGCCAAGTCCTCCTTCAAGACCCTATCCATCTCCTCGTCGGTTACTTCTTCCTCCAAAATCGTACCATCAGCTGTAGGTGCGGCTTCCTCCGTAGAAGCGGCATATCCATTGTCCACGCCCACCTCGGGACTACTGTCTATTGGCAGGGATGGGGCGCCGTCCTCTTTGGACAAAATGATGCCGGGCCTCTCCACTGGCCCCTGCTCGGAGGGAACACATACAGCACCTGCACTCACAATGAGCGAGGAAGCAAGAACCATGCTGCATACGGTCGAAATAATTGACCTTTTCATTAGCAAGCACTCCTTTTATATATTTTCTATCGGAAAATCATAATTTTACTTATCAAAAATAAACAAAACGTGAATAATTTCTTACGCGTTCTTTACGAAGCCGCCATGCGGACGAAAACAAAGATCCCCGCCTTTTTTCCCGAGGCCAGAATATCATACCGTGCCTCCAGCGCCAGGGCCGGGGTCTTCGCCAGGGCGGCTTCCAGCTCCCTTTTCCCAGCGGTGAGCGCCACGGCCCGGCCTCCCGGCTTTAGGGCCAGGGCGAACTGCTCCAGCATCCGGCTGTAAAACTCCTCCAGGGGCATGTCCACCCCCTGATAGAGCCCCCAGGGCGGATCGGTCACAATGGCGTCCAGGCTCCCCGGCCCTAGGGCCTCCCCCAGGGTGAACGCGTCCCGCCGCTCCAAAACCACGCCGGGCCCGGGCCTTACCTTCTCCTTCGCGTAGGCCAGGGCCTCCTCGTTTAGGTCGAAGCCCCAGAGCCGCTCATAGCCGAACCAGCTCCGCCACTGGGCCGGGATGGCCCCATATCCGCAGAAGGGGTCCGCCACTGTCTTGGCGGGCCCGGCCAGCCAGCACAGCAGGTAGGCCAGCTCCGGGTGCAGCTCTCCGGGATGCAGCAGCTTGTCATAGGCCTGGTGCCGGGTCAGCCGCTTGAGGAAATAGGCGCTCCCCTCCCGCCGGGCCAGGACCCAGAATTCCAGGTCCGGCAGGCTCCGGTCCACCCGCATGCCGGTCTCCCGGGCCAAACGGTTTTCCAGAGCCTCCTTGGCGGCTTTGCTTACGCCGGTCAGCTGGTTCTGGCAGGAGGTGACCACCCGGAAGCTTTTGGCCCGCCCCCGGCCGCTGCGTGCGGCGGGCCAGTCCGCCTCCCTGCCGGGCAGGGCCCGCAGGAATTTTTCCAGCCCCGCCTTGTCCGGCTTTGCCTGGGCCCGGTACAAGACCCGGAACAGGTTGTTAAGATATGGGAGGGGAAGCCGCGCCTCCGCTTCCAGCTCAAACTCCGCCGCGCCGCTCATTAGGCGCAGGATGGAGGCCCCCGCGCCGCTTTCTTTGATCATGGCGGATACGACCTCCTCCGCGCCGGGGACGAAGGTTCCGAAATAGCGGTATTTCATGTTGTTCACCGTGCTTTCTGTTTAGGGTAGGAGAGGGGCGGTTATGGGGAAGTGTTGCGGCAACGGAGACTAAGCAGCCGAGATGGACGAAACTTTTGCGGTTGCGCTCATCGGGCTTTTCCTTTCCATAAAACGCGCGTTTGGTCACTCCCAACGCCACGCCCCACTTGCAATTTTTGCAAAAGAACGTTATAATAGGGAAACCAGACAGCCCCAAGGGCTCCCAAAGGAGGCGCGGAACCATGAAAAAGATCCAGGAATCCGCCGAAAACTATTTGGAGACGATCTTGATCCTCCACCAGCGAAACGGCTCTGTCCGCTCCATCGATATCGCGTCCGAGATGGAGTTCAGCAAGCCCAGCGTCAGCGTGGCCATGAAGCACCTGCGGGAGAAGGGGCACATCACCATGAACCCGGACGGGCAGATCAGCCTGACCCCGGAGGGGCGGCGCATTGCCGCCGCGGTGTATGAGCGCCACCTGCTTTTCACCCGCTGGCTCACCTCGCTGGGCGTGGCCCCCCAGGTTGCCGCCGAAGACGCCTGCCGCATTGAGCACGTGATTAGCGAGGAGAGCTTCCGCGCCATTCAGCGCCACGTGGAGGGCCAGGAGCCCTGACCCTATTTTCGCACATTTTGAGGCAAGATGCAAGGGTCCCGCGCACGGGAGAGTGGCCTCCGGCGGCTTAAGAAACTTCTTAAAAGAAGTTTCTTAAGAATTTTCATGAACTATTACACGCTTATCGTTAAGAGTGAGGCGTACTCTGGGCGCTCGGTTTGGGGCTCACGGCATTCACTTCGTGAAGCCGGCGTTCGCTATGTGAAGTCCCCCTAAAAGCCCTGCCTCTTTTGAAAAAGATGAGAGTCTGCCGGGTACTTGACTTGCCAAGTACAGCAGACCACGCCGCGAACCGAGCGCCAAGCACACGCCTCGCACCCACGATAAACGTTTAAAAGTTTCGTCAACCTTTTCAAAGGTTGCGGGGGTTCGGGGGCGGAGTCCCCGAGGTCTTACGCCGGAGGCATTCCGTATTACTCCCACAAAAGCGCGCCCCTGGTCCCACTTATTCATATGGAAAGGAGCCCTGGTATGTACGGAGCCATTTTGGGCGACATCGCCGGTTCCCGCTTCGAGTTTACCCGCCCGGAGGCCTTTGACTGGCGGAACGTGGAGCTTTTTAACGGCATGAGCAAGTATACGGACGACACGGTGCTCAGCATTGCCACCAAATACGCCGTCGTCACCGGCGTGCCCTATGCCCGCGCCTACCGCCAGTTCGGCCGGAGGTACATGCAGGCGGGCTACGGGCCCATGTTTAAGAACTGGCTCCACGCCCAGTCCGAGCGGGGCTACAACAGCTATGGAAACGGCTCCGCCATGCGGGTCAGCTACATCGGCTGGGCCTTCGACACCCTGGAGGAGGTGGAGCGCCAAGCCGCCGAGAGCTCCCGCTGCACCCACAACCACCCGGAGGGGATCAAGGCCGCCCAGGCTACGGCCGCCGCCATTTTTCTGGCCCGCACCGGCTCCAGCAAGGCCCACATCGCCCGCTACCTGCACAAGACCTACCGCTACACGGTGCTGCGGCCCCTGTGGTCCTACCGCCCCTTCGGCAGGTTCGACGTGACCGCCATGGGCACCATGCCCCTGGCCATCCGCTGCTTTTTGGAGTCGGAGGATTGGGAGAGCTGCATCCGCAACGTGTTCAGCGTCCGCTGCGACACAGACACCGTGGGCTGCATTGCCGGGGGCATTGCCGACGCCTTTTACGGCGGCACCGGCCAGGACGAGGACGCGCTTCTGCGCCGCTTCCTCATCCGCCCCAACAAGGTGGGCGCTTTCGACACCTACCTTTACGACTGGGCCGTAAAAGAGCCTGGGGACTCCCCGTGAGCCCCCATCTTGCGGGAGTGTCTAAAGGGCGCATTTTTTGAGTATTACGGAGTGGCCTCCGGCGGCTTAAGAAACTTCTTGAAAGAAGTTTCTTAAGAATTTTCAAGAACTTTTACACGCTTATTATGGGTGTAAAGCACACACTAAGCGCTCGGTTTTGGGCTCACGACATTCACGTCGTGAAGTCGACCGCTACGCGAAGCCACCCCTCCACCCCCACCACCTTTGAAAAGGGTGAGCGTCTGCCGGGTGCTTGGCTTGCCAAGTACAGCAGACCATGCCGCGAACCGACTGAGGGGAAGGTCCCCGGGTACTTGGTGAAGCCAATGTACTGGGAACGTTCTGACCCGACCGACGCGGCAGTCGAGAATGACGAAACTTTTACTGTTGCGCTCCGGGAGCTTTCCGTTTATAAAATGCCCGAATAGACACACCCCACCCTGCCGATGCGTTGAAAGGAGTTGGATTTATATGATCATTCAAACCTACCAATCCCAACTGGTGCTGCGCACCCTGCATGCCGGAGAAACCTACCGGGCCAAGCCCAACCTGGGCCTGCGGGGCGAGTACGACGCGCTCATCGACATGTTCGGCCTGCACTGCGAATGCCCCATCTTCGCGGTGGTGAAGGGCAGAAAGCAGAACACCGGCGGCAAGGTCTCCGGCTCGGTGCGGCTGACGCTGAACGTGCCCGACGAGGCCGTGCACCTGACCGAGTACGGCGAATGGGCGGATTTCCTCTACGCCTTTAAGTTCACCCGGCCGGGGAATTATAAATCTCTGCGGCCGGACTGCGAGGAGATCAGCGTGCGCCGCTACAACCAGATTTTGGAAAACCTCCAATATCAAAAGAAGCTGAGCCAGTACGCATGCCCCCAGGTGGTGCTGGAAAAAATAGAGCCCGGATGGCTGAAAAGCGTGAAGATGTTCGGCCGCTCCGGCCTGCTGACCCGGCTGCTGGGCCGGTAGGGAAAGCCCGCCGCTTTTTTTGCTTGCCTTTCCCCATCCTTTGTGTTATACTGTGATAGCTCCCTAAAAAAGGGAAAACACCTGCAAAAGGAGGATGCCAAATGTCACCGAAGATGGTAGAACTGCACGATGTGGACGTTCCGTCCTTCCTCAAGCTTTTGGACAGCTGCGAGGGCGAAGTGTACCTAATGACTCGTGACGGCGACCGGCTGAACCTGAAGAGCAAGCTGTGCCAGTTGGTTGGCCTTACAACCCTGATCGAGGGCGGCAAGATTGCCGAGGCCTTTGTGATGTGCGAGAAGGAAGCAGACGAGTCGAAGCTGTTCCGCTTCAACCTGTACAAGGCGGGGTCGGCGGAAAAGGAGTAACGGAACATAAGCGCTGGGACGCGAAAGCGGCTTTGGCGCTTTTTTTATTTGGGCAGGCGGAAGCCGCTTTTATAACACTCCCATAAAACCGCGCCCCACTCCCCGGGGCTGAGAGGAGCGTCCAAAGGGCACAGTTTTTTGAAGTTTTCCGGAGTGGCCGTAAGGCACACAGGGCGCGCCTTACGGCCACTCCGGTCTCGTCTGCCGTGTCTCCGCTGCCGCGTCGGTCGGGTCAGAACGGTCCCCACTGGGGACCTTCCCCTCGGTCGAGTTGACGAAGTCAACTCGTGCGCTGGACGATTGCCACCGGCAATCAGCGCCCCACACCCTGCCACTTTTGAAAAAGTGGACAAAACTCTTACTGGCTCACTGACCATCCTCTCTCCCTTTATCAATGCGTTTGGACACTTCCCAGGGGCCAAATGTCAAGACTAAATTACAAAAAAGTTCAATAAATTTTCCCGACTTGTGAAAAGCGGGGTTCCGGCGCGTTTGGAACCCCCGCTTTTGTGCAAAAAGGCAACAGGAAACCAAACCGGGCGTTTTTTCGCTTCCGGCTCCGCTCCCTTTCTGTTCAATTTTTCGGGGGCTATGTTATGTACCGCTCGAAAAGCATTTGCGGCGTTGCCCAGCCCAATATCCGCCGGGGATAGTTCGCCAGCCACTCTTCAACTTCTGCAACCTCCGCCGCGGTCACTTCATCAAAGCTTGTTCCCTTTGGAAAGAACCGCCGGATAATGCGGTTCATGTTTTCATTGCTCCCCCTTTCGTATGCAGAATACGGGTGGCAATAATAAATCTTTGTGCGGGGCTTCCGCGCCCGCTTTGACCTCTCCATTCCGGCGCAATCCTGAAATTCGCTTCCGTTGTCAACCGTTATTGACCTGAACACTTGCCGGAACCCCGCGCCCATCCTCCGCTCTATACGGTCAAGCCCCCGCACGACGCTTTCCATCGTGTGATCGGGAACGCGAAAAATCACGGGGTAACGGGTCAACCGCTCTGTCAGCACCACCAGCGCGGCCTTGCTTCCCTTACAACCTATAATGCTATCCATTTCCCAATTCCCGAAAGTTTCGCGGTCTGCTACTTCCTGTGGGCGTTCCTCTATGGTGTCCCCCTTTGCGGGCCGCGCCCGTTTCTGCCTGTCCCTGTCCTCTGGCTTTCTGTGGTCCCCCTTATACAAAAGGTGTTCCGCCGTAACATTCAAGAAAATGTCGCCCCGATAAATCCAGTTATAAAGGGTCGTTTCGCAAATATGGGTGTCGAACTCCATTCCGTCAATCGCAATTTGCGCCAAAGCCGCGCCGGGGGACCTCTTCTTTTCAATAATCTGTTCTTCGATATACTCCGCAAAAGCAAAGTCTTTCCCCAGCTTTATGTCCGGCCCCTTTGCCCGCAAATGCTCTTGATACTTTCGTTCCGCAACGTCCGCGCAATAGCGCGACACGGGTTCCAGTTCGCTTGTAAGCTGTTCGCACATTCCCCGCGCAATTTCATTGTATACGGTTTTCAGGCAAACGCCCAAAGCTTCCGCAATTTTCGGTTTCGGCGTTTTTATCTTTAGCATACGTTCAAGGGAAAGCCGATCTTCCCACTTCAAATGCTGATTCCCTTTGTAATTCATAGGCCCTCCATGCAGGAAAACCCGCCCAAGCTATAAGCAAGGGCGGGTTTTCGTTTTCGCTATTCTCTGTTATTCCCCGTTCGTCTGCTGTGCCGCCGCGTCAAGCGTCGTTTCTATCCATTCATTCAACGACTTTCCCGCCGCTTGTGCCGCGGCAAGATATCCTTGTTCGCTTGCAGGGCCGCGCTCTGCTTTTGGAATCCCTCGATCTTCCCGGAAAGTGTGTTGATTTTGGAAAGATTGCCTTGTAACTGTCTTGAAGCGTTCATTGCGCTGTTAAAACTGGAATTAAACCCGCTCCCCAGCGTCGCTTGCAGTTTGAAAAGCAATTCAAATTCTTTTCTTCCCGCCAAATTTTCACCCCCTTTGCGCCTGTTCTTTCCTTGCGCGTTCTCTGTCCTCCGCGGCGGCGGCGTTTATGTCACGAATCCACGTCATAATTTCCGCCGGGGTCATATCTAACCAAAACGGAATCGGCGTGTTCGTCGCCCGTGCAAGGCGGTAACATTCCCGCCGCCACCAGCGGGCCGGGCTTTTTAATAGCCCGTAGACAGTAAAAAATCCCGCGCCGCATTGGTAATGCGGTTAAATTCGGGCAACGGCATAGCGTCCAGCACGTCGCTTCCGATACCCGCGGCCCGCGCCGCCAGCTTGCTCTGGAAGTTGCGGGAAATTTCGGGTGAAAGGGCATATTCGTTGTTCATCTGCATTTCGGTTTCAATGGCCACCATGTCCCGCCCGGTCAACCGCTCGAAATTGAACGTCAATTCGGTGTAGGTCGCGCCGCTGTACTCAAAGGGACGCTTGAACTTGTGCGTATAAACGCCCACGTCGCCCTCTGTGGCCTTTCCCGCCGCTTCCGTGGTAGATGTAGGGGTGGCGGCTTCCGCCGCTCCTGTGGCCTGCTCTGCGCCGATTTCGGCTATATTTGTTACCTTGTCGCTCATCGTCTTTTCCTCCGATTCAAAATTTCATATTTTCAGATACAGAAAAAAGGCATAGGAAAGCCCGGCGGGAAAATCCCTACCGGGCTTACTTGCCCAACGCCTTTCGTACTTCTGCCAAGTAGTCAACGCCGTTGATAAAGTAAATGAAATTCAGAATGTCGATTTCCATGACCTTTTCCCCGTTGATGTACGTGGCGAAATAGGTTGCCGCATACTCCCCGGACGCTTCCGCGGACGCGGCGGGGGCAAGCTTGCCGGGGGCAAACTTCGTCGGCGTTACCATCAGGACGTGTTTTACTGCCTGTTGCACGTGTTTTCCCGCTACATTGTCCCAATACTGCTGGGACGCGCGGAGATCAAGCTGGTGGTTACGCGGTTCGTTCAGCTTGATTGCATACGGGGTCACTGTGCGGAAATTCAGCGTCAGCGTCATGGATTCAATTTGACCTGTGAACGCGCCGTTGAATGCGCCGGAAATGCCCGCGCCCTTGACCTCTTCCGCAATCTGCGAAACTTCGGGAAGCGTCACTTCCGCCATGCCGTAAAATTCGGTTGCGTCCTCATATACGGCAAAACTGTTAATGCCTATATCTGCTCTCATTGTTGCTTCCTCCTTACGCCGTCAACGCCGCGGAAACATAGTCCACGTCGTATTCAAGCACAA
>CAOKRG010000008.1 GCA_948471095.1 uncultured Oscillospiraceae bacterium | reverse complement strand
TACGGCCAAAACTCAATGCGGATTTATTCTATAATGTACGCAAGGCGTACATTGCCGCCCCATTGCCAATCTCATGTACGCCCCGGCAGCTTATTCAGAATTGGAGGTATCCACATGCGCGTTATCCTGTTCGACATCGATACCCTTCGCAGCGACCATATGGGCTGCTACGGCTATGGCCGCGACACCACCCCCGCCATGGACGCCATCGCGGAGGAGGGCGTGCGGTTCGACAACTACTACTGCCCCAACGCCCCCTGCCTGCCCTCCCGGGCCTCGCTGATCACGGGCCGCTATGGCGTCCGCACCGGCGTGGTGGGCCACGGCGGCACGGCGGCAGACATGCGGCTTCAGGGGGAAAGCCGCCACTTCCGGGACGATTGCAGCGAGAACGGCCTGTTCATGCAGTTCCGGCGGGCGGGGATGCACACCGTTTCCTTCTCCACCTTCGCGGAGCGCCACTCCTCCTGGTGGTTCAACGCCGGGTTCAACGAGTGCTTCAACGTGGGCAAATGCGGCAACGAGACCGCCGGGGAGATCACCCCCCATGTGCTGGACTGGCTCCGCCGCAAGGGCCGGGAGGATAACTGGTTCCTTCACGTCCACTACTGGGACCCCCACACCCCCTACCGGGCCCCGGCCGAGTTTGGCAACCCCTTCGCGGACCATCCCCTGCCGGACGACTGGATCGACGAGGAGATTTTCGCCCAGCACCTGCTCCATGTAGGGCCCCACGGGGCCAATGAGATCAACATGTGGGACGACACCCAGTTCCCCCAGTTCCCCCGCCACCCGGGCAGCTTGAAGACCCGGGAGGACATGAAGGCCATGATGGACAGCTACGACTGCGGCGTCCGCTGGACCGATGACAACATCGCCCAGATCATCGGCCTGGTGAAGGAGATGGGCCTGTATGAGGACCTGGCCGTGATCATTACCTCGGACCACGGGGAGAACATGGGCGAGCTGGGCCTTTACGGCGAACACGGCACCGCCGACGAGCCCACCTGCCACATTCCTATGATCATCAAGTGGCCCGGCGGCATGCGGGGCTTTGTGGACCGGGGCTTCCACGACAACGTGGACCTGGCCCCCACCATACAGGAGCTGCTGGGCACGAAAATGCTGGGCCGGTATGACTACGATGGCCTCTCCTATGCCCAAACCCTGCTCAGCGGCCAGGACTGCTCCAAGGACCACCTGGTGCTGACCCAGTGCGCCCATGTGTGCCAGCGGTCGGCCCGGTTTGGGGACTACCTCTACCTGCGCACGGTCCACGGGGGCTATCATCTCTTCCCCCGGGAGATGCTCTTCAACGTGAAGGAGGACCCCCACCAGCTCCACAATCTGGCACAGGAGCGCCCGGACCTGTGCGACAAGGGCGCCCGGCTGATCCTGAACTGGACCGAGGACATGATGAAGAAGTCCGACTTTGACGCGGACCCCATGTGGACGGTCATGCGGGAGGGCGGCCCCGAGCACGCCCGGGGGATGCTGGAGTCCTACATCCAGCGCCTGGAGGGCACGCCCCGGGCGGACCAAATCCCCCTGCTGCGGGAAATGTACCCGGAGTTCTGACAGCCATATGCAAAACCAATAAACAAAAGCAAAAAGGCCAGCACACCACGCTGGCCTTTTTATCTATTTTGGGATTAGCAATATACGCGGTCCAGGCGCGTCGGCGTTCGCTCCGCGAAGTCGCGGCACCTGGCAGGGTTCTTTGGGGCGACTTCGCGAAGCGAACGTCATAAGTCCCGCAAGTTCATCTTTGATGAACTTGGCCGCCGGAGGGTGAGCGTCTGCCAGCAAGCCGCGAACCGACCGAGGGGAAGATTGCCAGTGGCAATCGTTCTGACCCGACCGACGCGGCAGCGGAGATACGGCAGGCGAGACTCCAAACCATTCTTTTAAAAGGCCGTAGGCCTCTATCGGGACGACTTGGCGAAGCCAACGTCATAAGTCCCGACCCCAACATCTCTCTTGTGTATTAGCCGAGCAATATGTTTCAAAATTCCCCCGCCCCGCGCATAGGCCGTAATAACTCCTCCACACAACCGTTGTGGTCAACCGGGCCTATCATTCTCCCTTTTTCCTTGCGCTTGGGCATACTCTGTGGGGCCTCCTCCTTGGTCAGTCCGGCTTGTGCAGCCCGGCCTCGATCAGCTCGTCCCATTCGGGCATAATCACATTGAGCATGGGCTTGTTATAGGCCACGCGGTACTTTTTGCGGGTCAGCCAACCCCGGTTCAGCATCTCGTTAAGGGCCAGCTCCACCCGCTCCTTGGGCACGCTCCGGTTGTTGGAGACCCGGGTCACCAAGCTCTGGTAGGTGGCGAAGGGGTTGTCGTGGTTCATGGCGATGCGGTTAAAATCGGCCACAATATAGCGGAAGCAGTCCTGGAGCCTCTCGTCTATTTGGGGGATTTCAAAGGACTCCGTGGCCGCCTCCCGCAGGGCCCGGCTCATGGAGGCCTGCACCCCGTAGACCTCCACCCGCTTGCCCAGGTCCTGGGTCAGGTAGCGCACAACCGGCTGGAAGTGGCCGTCGCCGGTAAAGAGGATGAAGGTGGGCGGCGATCTTTTCTTCGCGGCGCGGCGGTAGACGAAGTCCAGAATCACCACGTCCGACATATCCTTCATAAACCGTCCGTCGTTGTCGCACTGGGTCTCAATGATGTCGCAGCTCACCTCCCGAATGCGGCTGATCTCCTCGGGCAGGCCCCCTTGGAGAAAATTAGCAAAAAACAGAATGTTCTCCATCCGATGGTTTTCCCGAATTGCCGTACACCAATCCTTGATATCCGGCTTTATGCCAAACCGGTTTTTCATAGACACATACCAATATTCATAGTCAACAAACGCTATCGCTCTGTTATCACTTTTTTTACAAAAGAACACGGGCAGACCTCCTTTCCATCTATTATACGCCAAAAGTCCCGGCCCGTAAAGACGGCAGTTTGCAATCAGCGTTTTGCCCAATTGGGGTGGGGGATAGCTCGGGATGACTGGCATTATTCTTATTCGTAAGAGTACGGGAGGCGGATGCCGCGGCAGTCAGCCTCGTGTTCTCCGGCCTCTGGATGGGACGCTGCCGTCCACGCGAAAGCGGCCTCCCGTTTTGGAAGGCCGCTTGCAATATGGAAGCTCAGGCTTTTTCCTTGCGCTGGAGCAGCACCGCCCCAATGATGATGGCGCCCTTAAAGGCCGCGCTCAGGTAGGGGTCCACGCCGATCAGGTTCAATAGGTTGTTCATCACGGCCACAATCAGCGTGCCCAGCACCGTGCCCACCACCGATCCCCGGCCTCCGGACATGCTGGTGCCGCCGACAATGACGCTGGCTATGGCGTCCATCTCAAAGCCGCTGCCCGCGCTGGCATAGTCCATGGAGCCGATGCGGGAGGTCTGGATGACAGCCGCCACCGCCACCAAAAAGCCGGTTAAGGCATAGACCCGGCGCTTTACCTTGCGCACGTTCACGCCGGAAAGCCGGGTGGTCCGCTCGTTGGAGCCAATGGCGAAGACATAGCGGCCAAAGGTGGTTTTTTGGGAGATGATGTACATGGCCGCCGCCAACAGCGCCCAATAGAGAATGGGCATCAGCTGCTGCCCCCCAATGCTGAACCGGGCAATGGACTTGTAGGCGTCCGGGAGCTCGGTTTTCTGGGTCTTCATAAAGTACTGGGTGACGCTGCGCAGAATCTGCATGGAGCCCAGCGTGGCGATAAAGGGCGGCATTCTGCCGTAAGAGATCAGCAGGCCGTTGCCCTCGCCCAGCAGGCTGCCCAGGGCCAGGGCCAGCACCAGGGCCAGGATGATGGCCGGAACGCCCCCCAGGCCCAGGCTGGCCAGCCAGCCTCCCTCGCCGGTGTTCAGCAGCACCATCAGGAGCGCGCCCACTGTTACATAGACCGAGCCCACCGAAAGGTCGATGCCCCCGGAGATGATGACAAAGGTCATGCCCAGGGCAATGATGCCAATGCCCGCGTTGCCCCGCAGCAGGGAGATCCAGTTCTGCAGCCAGTTCTGGAACCACGCGCCAAAGCTGTCGAAGCTGGAATTCATGGCCAGCGCCGCCGTCTGCACAATGATCATCACGACCAGGGCCATGCCGGTGCTGAACAGGGGGTTGGTCCGCCACAGGTCCCGCAGCCTTGCCATCCAGCGGGGCGTCTCGTTTGCTTCTGCTCTTTCCATTGTTCTAACCTCTTTTCTTCCTCAAACAGTTTGGAGTCTTCCCGGTCAGCCCGCCTTTGCCGCTCCGCCGGTGGCCAGGCGCATGATCTCCTGGTCGTTCAGGCCGTCTCCGGAAAGCTCCCCCTGCACCTGCCCATGGTACAGCACCAGGGCCCGGTCGCACAGGCGCACAATCTCCTGGGCCTCGCTGGAAAGCACCACCACGGCCACGCCCTTTCCGGCCAGGTCCAGAATGGTGTCGTAAATGTCCTCCTTGGCCCCCACGTCCACGCCCTGGGTGGGGTTGTCAAAGATCAGCGCCTTGGGCTCCGCGTTCAGCCACTTGGCCAGCACCACCTTCTGCTGGTTGCCGCCGGACAGGCTGCCGATCGGCGCTTTGGGGCTGTCCATCTTGACCTTCAGCCCCGCCGCCTGCCGGTCAAAGGCCTCCCGCACGTCCTTCCAGTCGATGAACCCCAGCTTGACCCTTTTGGGCCAGGTGACGATGGAGCCGTTCTCCAAAATATCCATGTCCTTGATGATGCCGTTCTCCTTGCGGTCCCGGGGCACATAGCCAATGCCCAGCTCCACCGCCTGGGGCGTGCCCCGCACCGAGACCGGCCTGCCCTCTACATAGACCTGGCCCTGATACCGTCCGCCGCTGCCAAAGATGGCCTGGAACAGCTCGCTGCGGCCGTCGCCCAGCAGCCCGGTAAAGCCCAGCACCTCCCCGGCCCGCACCTGGAAGCTGATGTTCTGAAAGCGCCGCTCCTGGCTCAGGTTCTCCACCCGGAGCACCTCCGGGCCCAGCTCCCTCTCCTGGCGCAGGGATTCGGTGCGGACCTCGTGGCCCACCATGTGCCGGGCCAGCTCGTCCACGCTGGTGTCCTCCACCTGGCCGAAAGCCACCATGGCCCCGTCCCGCAGCACCGTGTACCGGCTGCACACGGACATGACCTCCTGGAGCTTGTGGGAGATGAACACCATGGCCACGCCCTGGCTTTGCAGGGTGCGCATCATGTCGAAAACCCGCTCGATCTCCGGCCCGGTCAGGGAGGTGGTGGGCTCGTCCATGATGATGACGGAGGCCTCCATCAGCAGCGCCCGCGCGATCTCCACAATCTGCTTGTACGAGGCGTCCAAATCCCGGACCATGGCCCGGGGGTCCAGGTCCACGTCCATGCGGGCGAAAACCTCCCGGCAGCGGCCGCACATGGCCTTGGCGTCCAAAAAGCCCGCCTTGGTTTTCAGCTCCCGGCCAATAAACATGTTCTCAAACACCGCCAGGTCGTTGACCAGGTTCAGTTCCTGGTGGATGAAGGCAATGCCCGCGTCCAGGGACTCCGCCGGGGTGCGGAACTGCACCTGCCTGCCGTCCAGCCGGACCGTGCCCGCGTCCGCCGGAAGGACGCCGCCCAAAATGTTCATCAGGGTGGACTTTCCGGCCCCGTTCTCCCCCAACAGGGCGCAAATCTCCCCGGCCTTAACGGAAAAGTCGATGTTCCGCAGCACATCGTTGGCCCCGAAGGACTTGTAAATGCCGGTCATTTCCAGCGTCATGCGCCAGCCTCCTCTTCTTCCCCTTTTGGGAAAAAGGCTATGACGAGTACGCCATAGCCTTTCCCTTTGGTTCTTATTCTACTTGATCCGCGCCGCGGCCCTCTGGCTTAGTAGGGGGAGTTCTCGTCCAGATGGTCCGCGCAGTTCTCCCGGTCCACCACGGTGGTGGGGATGATCTTCTCCTGGTCCACGGTCTCGCCCTTGAGCAGGGACACGGCCATATCCACCGCGTCCATAACCATGTCGGGGCTGTACAGGGCGGACTGGATCCAGATGTTCTCATCTTCGGGCATCATCTTAAAGTACTCCTGGCATCCGCCGCCGCCGGTGACAACCTTGACGTCGGTTCGGTTGGCCTCTTCAATGGCCTGGAGCACGCCGATGGAGGTCTCGTCGTCCATGGAGAACACCGCGTCGATCTGGGGGTTGGCCGCCAGCACGTCGGCGAAGTCCTTCAGGCCGTCCTCACGAGTAAAGGCGGTCTCATAGTAAAGCAGCTCCATGTCGGGAGCGATCTCCTTGATCTTGTCCTCAAAACCCTTCTTACGCAGCTCGGAAACGGAACCGGAGGAGGGGACCTCCAGCACGGCTACCTTGCCGGTCGTGCCGATCTTGTCCACAATGTACTGGGCGCTCTGGGTGCCCATGTCCACATTGTCGCCGGCCACATGGTACACACCGTCCACATCGATGACGATGTCAAAGTTGACCACCGGAATGCCCGCGTCGATCAGGCCCTTGATGGGGTCCTCCATGCCTTCCCACTGGGGGAACGCGACCACGGCCTGGGCGCCCCAGGTCTTCAGCTCATCGATCTGGTTGGTCATTTCCTCGGCGTTGCTGCTGGTCAGCAGGCGGTAATCCACCGTGTCGCTCAGCTCCTTGCAGCGGGCCTCGGCATAGTAAGCCACGCCGGCCACCCAGCCATGGGTCACGGCGGGGGCCAGAATGCCCACCTTGAACTTCTCGCCGGAAGCGGTGGAAGCCTCGGAGGCCTCTTCCGAGCTCTCAGAGGCGGAGCTCTCGGAGCTGCTGGACTGGCTGCTGGAGTCCGTGCCGCCAGCCGCGCTGCTGCTGGAATCCCCATCGCTGCCGCAGGCCGCGAAGCAGCCCACAACCAGCGCCAGAGCCAGCACCAAAGCTAAAATCTTCTTCATTTCTGTTTTCCTCCTATTGAGAAATATTAAACCTCATGGGGCCGGCCCCATGGCCGGTCCGCATAGATGGTATTATACCAAAGACTTTTGAAGATTTCAAGTCCAAACCGTGAATTCTTGGAAAAGGCCGGTATTTTTTTAAAACTCCGCGGAGCCGGTGGTCCGGGGGAAGGGCAGCACGTCCCGGATGTTCTGGATGCCGGTCAGGTACATGACCAGCCGGTCGAAGCCGATGCCAAAGCCCGAGTGAACCGTGGTGCCGAACCGGCGCAGGTCCAGGTACCACCACAGGTCCTCCTCGCCCATGCCCAGCTCCAGCATACGGGCCCGCAGCACCTCCACCCGCTCTTCCCGCTGGCTGGCCCCCACCAGCTCGCCGATGCCCGGCACCATCAGGTCGGTGGCGGCCACGGTTTTGCCGTCATCGTTCTGGCGCATATAGAAGGACTTGATATCCTTGGGGTAATCCGTGACAAACACCGGCCGGCCAAAGTGCTTTTCCGCCAAAAAGCGCTCGTGCTCGGTCTGGATGTCCTCGCCCCAGGCGGCCTGATACTCGAACTCGCTGTTGTGCTCTTCCAAAATCTTCACCGCGTCGGTGTAGGTTACCCGGGCGAAGTCCGAATCCGCCACATGGCGCAGCCGGTCCAAAAGCCCCTTGTCCACGAACTGGTTGCAGAACTCCATATCCTGGGGGCAGGTTTCCAGCACGTAGTTGATCACATATTTCACTGCCGCCTCGATCACGTCCATGTCGTCCGAAAGGTCCGCAAAGGCGATCTCCGGCTCGATGTGCCAGAACTCGGAGGCGTGCCGGGGCGTGTTGGAGCGCTCCGCCCGGAAGGTGGGGCCGAAGGTGTACACCTTGGAAAAAGCCTGGGCCATGCACTCCACCTGCAGCTGGCCGGAGCCGGAGAGGAAGACCTTTTTCTGGAAAAAGTCCTGGCGGTAGTCCACTCCGCCCTCTTCGGTTTTGGGCGGGTTTTCCTGGTCCAGGGTGGTCACCTGGAACATCTCCGCGCCCTCGCAGTCCGTGGCGGTGATGACCGGGGTGTGGATGTAGACGAAGCCGTTCTCCTGGAAGAATTTGTGCATGCCGAACGCCGCCGCCGACCGGATGCGGAACGCCGCGCTGAACAGGTTGGTGCGTGCCCGCAGGTGGGGAATGGTCCGCAGGAACTCCACGCTGTGGCGCTTCTTCTGAAGGGGGTATTCGGGGGCGGAGGCGCCCTCCACCCGAATCTCCGCGGCGTGAATCTCAAAGGGCTGCTTGGCCTCGGGCGTGGCGATGAGCTGGCCGGTAACCACCAGGGCCGCGCCCACGTTTTGGGCGGCGATCTCCTTGAAGTTCTCGATTTTGCCCTCCTCAAAAACCACCTGCACGCCCTTAAAAGCAGTCCCGTCGTTCAAGTCGATGAAGCCCAGGGTCTTAGAGTCCCGAATGGAACGGGCCCAGCCGCACACCGTCACCGTCTGGCCGGCGTAGGCGTCCAAATCTTTATAAAATGCCGCAACTTCATGATGTTTCATAGCTGTTACTCCTTACTATCAAAAATATATTGAAAACGCTTAGCTATTGCAGTTGAAAATTCCAATCTTCATAATGCCACTCGCCGCTGCCGGCAGATCCGCTTTTATGAAAATAGGCCAGCTCGCTCAGGCTGGGCTCAAGAAAAACCCGCAGGGTCTCTTCCATGCCGCTGGCAAGGCCCATATGAGGCAGATTATCTCTCTCCACCCAGAACACATTGCCTTCGTCAGACGGCCTCAGTTCGCCCTCAAAACGCTCTGCCTGATAGAGAAAGGAAATGGACCGGGAGCCATCGGGATACATCCACTGCTTGACCCCGCACAGAACGGGATTGTCAATGGTCAGCCCTGTCTCCTCATAAAACTCACGGATCACAGCTTCTGTAAATGATTCGCCCGGCTCCACATGCCCGCCCGGAAATGTAATCCCCTTCCAGAGTGGGTCCACTCGATTCTGTACAAGAACCTTTCCCCCGCAGCTCAGCATACACATATTAGTCAATTCAGCCGGTATGGCCATTGGCCCCTCCTTCCGCTGTTCCAGCACGATCTGCCAGCCATCGTCCGGGTTCTCCCGATAGTAACTCAGCTCGCTGATGTCATCCTCGAAAAACACCCGGAAGGTCTCCTCCATGCCGCTGGACAGATTCATACCGGGCAGGCTTGCGCGCTCTGCCCAGAAAACCTCCCCTTCCTCCGAGGACTTCAGCTCCCCGGAGAATTCATTGCATTTATATAGAAAAACGATGTATCGGGAACCATCGTCATTCATCCAGTCCTTCACGCCGCAGAGCCGGGGACGATGCAGGGTCAGCCCGGTCTCCTCCCAGACCTCCCGGATCACCGACTGGGTGACGCTCTCCCCGGGCTCCACGTGGCCGCCGGGAAAGGTGATCCCCGGCCAGCCGTGCTCCGGCGTGCGCCGCTGTACCACCACCCGGCCGTCCCGGTAGATCATGCACATGTTGGTCAGCTCCGCTCTGATCTCTCTGGACATTTCCGCTCGCTCCTTCTTCCCTTTATCTGTTCCCGGCCCAGTCTCCTCAGGGCAACGATTGCCAAAATCAAGGTGATACCCATCATGACAACAACGCCGAATAGGAAACCGTTCACCGTATCCTCAATATCGCCAAAATGCCCGGCGTTTACGTAGGCTCGCATCACAAAAATGGGCCCAGGGCGCAGAGGCAGCACGAGAGGAAGCCTGCTCCAACCAGAAAAGCCTTCGTCCCCCGCCGTTTTACGAAAACAGCCGCAGCCTCAAGGCCCCAGGCGAGAAATCCTAGGAGCAAAATGGCATAGATCATCCAACCGTCCCCATTTCTCAAAGAAAAGAATAAGAGCGCCGGACAAGCTCCGACGCCCTTTGGTGTGGCGGAGAGGATGCGACTCGAACGCACAATGCCTTGCGGCACACCACATTTCCAATGTGGCTCCTTACCAATTAGAATACCTCTCCGTATCCCGGCTTGCTTATTATAGCGGATTCCCTGGAAAAAATCAAGCCCTTTTTTCAATTATTTTTGATTTTCCCCGCCCCGCCCTTTTTCAGGCCGGATGGATGTAAAACTATTTCACGCAATACGCCTCTGCATTGCGGCCGGTTTTAAAACGTGATATGCTTATGGCATCGTGATTTTTTGACCTTGTACCGATAGGGCGGGGCAATCTCCTATTGGGACAAGTTCTAAGTTCTTTCCAGCTTTTTATCAAAGAGGAATGCCGAGCATGAGACGTTTATTGGCCTATTGTTTCGCCGCGCTGGCCCTTCTGTGGGTCCTTCCCCAGCACGCCCATGCCGCCGGAGGCTGCACGGCCTCCTTGGACCGCGCCAGCGGCAGGCCCGGAAGCGTCGTGACGCTCTCCGTCCACTACAACGGGGCCCAGGGCGTGCTGGGCGCGCTGGAGCTGCACATCGGCTTTGACGGGGGAACCTTTGAATTTGCTGGGTTTTCCCGCTCCGCCTCCCTGCCGGAAGCCTATCAGTCCCACCAGGTGGATGAGACCGGCCTGCGCGTTGTCTATGTGGCGAAAAGCGGCGCAGGGCTGGGCAGCGGCCCCCTTGCCTCCTACCGCCTGCGGGTGCGGGAGGACGCACAGGCGGGCAGCGCGGACATCCGGTTCCAGGTGGTCTCGGCCCTTACCGCCGACGCCCAGGAAGCGCCGGAGCTCAGCGGTACCGAGCAGCCCCTGCCCTGCCAGGTGGAGCCGCCGCCCAGCAGCGACGCCTACCTGACCGCCCTGACCCCTTCCGCAGGCCAGTTGGAGCCGCCCTTCGACCCCTCCGTTACCAGCTACCGCATGCAGGTCCCCTTTTCCGTGGCGGCTCTGGATTTTGACGCAAGGCCCTGCCCTGGGGCCAGCTGCCGGGTCAACCGGCGGAGCTTGGGCGCGGGCGGCTCTTTCACCGATTTTCTCCTGACCGTAACCGCCGCCGATCAGACGTCCAAAACCGTCTATCAAGTCACGGTGGAGCGGGAGCCCCGCCCCAGCCCTTCCCCAAAGCCCAGCGCGACGCCCAAGCCTACCGCCTCCCCCAAGCCCACGGCAACGCCCAAGCCCACCGCTTCGCCAAAACCTACCGCTTCCCCAAAGCCCACAGCAACGTCCAAGCCCACCACTACTCCAAAACCTACTGCTTCCCCCAAACCCACTGCCACTCCTAAGCCATCCAAGACTCCCATACCCAGCGCCACGCCTAAGCCGTCCAAGACTCCCAAACCCAGCGCCACACCCAAGCCCAGCAAAACGCCCAAGCCTACCGCTTCTCCCAAGCCCAGCTCCTCTCCCCTGCCCGTTCTGCCGGTGGAGCCTCCCCCTTCCGGGCCGGGCGGCAGCTCCGGGCTCTTCTCTCCGGGTGGGGCCAGCCAAGGGTCCGACCCTTTCCTCCTGGCCCTGCTTCTTGTGCAGCTTACTTTTGTAACCGGGCTGCTGGTTTTCCTGACGGCCCGCCACATCCGCATGCTGGAAAAAGCCCTGCGTGAAGCCCAGAAAAAGCCTCCCGCCCCCTCCCGGCCCACGCGCCGCAGGCGGTCCCGCGCCTCCCGGCGGCGGACCCTGGTCCGGGTGAAAATCAAAGAAAAGCCCTAAAAAAAACAATTTTTCCCACCGCGCAAAATTCCGCCCCGGCGGGGCAGGCTACTTCTGAAAGAACCATAGAAAGGATGAGCGCAATGGAAAACCATGGTTTTGACCTGCAGGCCCAGGCCTATTTTGACTCTCTGCCGCCCCTGCTGCAAACCCAGATCGTGCAGAGCGGAGTCAAGCTGCACACCCGGGATGAGCTGGAACAGTACTGCCGCAACGCCTTGGGGCCCCTCTCCGGACCTGCGGGCCAATCCGCCTCAAACTAAACGAAGCGCCGCGCAGGGCCATTTCCGGCCTTGCGCGGTGCTTTTATTGAAGTATTAATAGGCCTCCGGCGGGGAGGGGGCTTATGACATTGGCTTCGCCAAGCCACCCCCTCCACCCCCATCACTTTTGAAAAAGTGGACAAAACTTTTACTGGCTCAGTAACTGAGCTTCTTCTTTACCGGCGCTCTTCTACCTCAGCGCGGCCAGGGATTCCTGGATCATCCGTACTTTTTCCTTGAGCTTCTCCCCGTTGTCCCGCACGCCCTGGACCACCTTCTCCGGGGCCTTGCTCATAAAGGTCTCGTTCTGAAGCTTGGCGTTCACCGTGTCCAGCTGCTTCTGGGCCGAGGCCAGCTCCTTTTCCAGGCGGGCGGTCTCCGCCGCCTTGTCGATCAGGTCCTCCATGGGCAGGTAGGCCTTGCACGCGGCGGTGACCACCGCCACGGCTCCCGGCACCTGGAAGCTGGGCCCGGTCTCCACCCCGCTGCAGAAGGCCAGGCGGGCGATGGCGTTCTTCTCGGCCTCAAAGGCCTCGGGCTGGGCCGTCTCAATGAAGAGATGGGCCTTCCGGGAGGGCGGCACGTTCATCTCGCTGCGCCGGGTGCGGATGCCGGTGATCAGCTCCATCGCCTTTTCCATCTCCCCTTCCTCCGCCGGGAAGTCCAGCGCCAGGTCGAACGCCGGCCAGGGGGCCACGATCAGCGCCTCGCCCTCGTGGGGCAGGCTCTGCCAGATTTCCTCGGTAATAAAGGGCATAAAGGGATGCAGCAGCTTTAGGGTGTTCCCTAAGGTCCACACCAGCACCTGGCGGGCCTTTTGGGCGGAGGCCTGGTCCTCGCCGTTCATGCGCAGCTTGGCCAGCTCGATGTACCAGTCGCAGAAATCGCCCCAGAGGTAGTCGTAGACCTTCTGCACGGCCACGCCCAGCTCGAATTTATCCAGGTTTTCGGTGATCTCCCGGGCCGTGCGGTTGAACCGGCTGACGATCCACTTGTCCTCCAGCTCCAGGTCCTCCGGCAGGGCGCAGGGCACATCCTTGCCATCGATGTTCATGTGGATGAACCGGGCGGCGTTCCAGATTTTGTTGGCGAAGTTCCGGCTGGCGGCCACTTTTTCATCGGAATACCGGGTGTCGTTGCCCGGACTGGTGCCGGTGATGATGGTCAGCCGCAGGGCGTCCGCGCCGTACTGGTCGATGACCTCCACCGGGTCGATGCCGTTGCCCAGGGACTTGCTCATCTTCCGGCCCTGGGCGTCCCGCACCAGGCCGTGGAACAGCACCGCGTCAAAGGGCGGCTCTCCCATCTGCTCGATGCCGGAGAAAATCATCCGGGCCACCCAGAAGAAAATGATGTCGTAGGCGGTAACCAGGGTGTTGGTGGGGTAAAAATACCGCAGGTCCTCCGTGTCCTCGGGCCAGCCCAAGGTGGAGAAGGGCCACAGGGCCGAGGAGAACCAGGTGTCCAGGGTGTCCTCGTCCTGATGGAGGGCCCCGCCGCAGTGGGGGCACTTCTGGGGCTCGTCCTCGCTGACAATGGTCTCGCCGCAGCCATCGCAGTACCAGGCCGGGATGCGGTGCCCCCACCAGATCTGCCGGGAGATGCACCAGTCCTTGATGTTCTCCATCCAGTTATAGTAGACCTTTTCCATGCGCTCGGGGATGATCTTGACCTTCTTCTCCCGCACCGCCTCGATGGCGGGCTTGGCCATGGACTCCATCTTCACAAACCACTGGGTGGAAAGGCGGGGCTCCACCACCGTGTGGCAGCGGTGGCAGGTGCCCACATTGTGCTTCATGGGCTCCACCTTCACCAAAAAGCCGCCCGCTTCCAGGTCCCGGACGATCTGCCCGCGGGCCTCCAGGCCGGACATTCCGGCGTACTTGCCGCCGTTCTCATTGATGGAGCCGTCATCGTTCATAATGTTCACAATAGGCAGGCTGTGGCGCTGGCCTACCATAAAGTCGTTGGGGTCGTGGGCCGGGGTGATCTTCACCACGCCGGTGCCGAAGTCCATCTCCACATACTCGTCCGCCACAATGGGGATTTCCTTGTTCACCAAGGGCAGAACCACATTCTTGCCCACCAGGTGCTTGTAGCGCTCATCGTCCGGATGCACGGCCACGGCGGTGTCGCCCAGCATGGTCTCGGGCCGGGTGGTGGCCAGCTGGATGTATCCGCTTCCGTCCGCC
Organism: uncultured Oscillospiraceae bacterium; assembly: GCA_948471095.1. GTDB lineage: Bacteria > Bacillota > Clostridia > Oscillospirales > Acutalibacteraceae > Acutalibacter. Next base: position 63,964 of record CAOKRG010000008.1, on the reverse strand, counting down.
AGGGGGTAGCGCAGGTGCCAGAAGGAGCCGTCCTTCTCCTCGAACTCCACTTCCGCATCGGAGAGGGCGGTCTTGCAGTGGGGGCACCAGTTGATCAGCCGCTCGCCCCGGTAGATGAGCCCTTTCTCGTAGAGCTTTACAAATACGTGCCGCACCGCCCGGGAGCAGCCCTCGTCCAGGGTAAAGCGCTGGCGGTCCCAGTCGGCGGAGGAGCCCAGGAGCTTTAGCTGCTCGGTGATGCGCCCGCCGTATTTCTCGTTCCACTGCCAGGCCCGCTCCATGTACTTCTCCCGGCCCATGCCCTCTTTGGTCAGGCCCTCCTTGGCCAGGGATTCCACAATCTTTACCTCGGTGGCCAGGGCGGCGTGGTCCGTGCCGGGCAGCCACAGGGCGCTGTAGCCCTGCATCCGCTTCCAGCGGATGAGCACGTCCTGGGTGGTCATGGTCATGGCGTGGCCCACGTGGAGCTGGTCGGTGACGTTGGGGGGCGGCATCATAATGGTATAGGGCTTCTTCTTGGGGTCCGCTTCCGCGTGGAACCAGCCGCCCTTCAGCCAGAAATCATAGATGCGGCCCTCCACCTCTTGGGGCTCGTAGGCCTTGGCTAATTCTTTTTCCATGGGTATCAAAACTTCCTCTCTAAAGGCGGGCCGAAGGCTTTATCAAAGAGGAAAGCCCCTTCCGCCCTGATAAAGCCAGCCCGTGCCCGAATTGATTTCAAACATGAGTTTGCGGTTCTATTTTCGCGTTTATGCCATGCAAGGTATCTTCCTTAATTGCCGGTTACAGCAGCCGGGTCAAAATGACCGCCGCCTGGCCGCGGGTGGCCGGGTCCTGGGGGTTGAAGTTCCCGTTCTGGTCTCCTTGGACCAGCCCCGCCTTGTAGCAGGCGTAGACCGCGTTCCGGGCCCAGCCGGCAATGGCGCCGTCGTCTTCAAAAGCGCCCCAGGTCTCCTCGGGCTCGGCCCGGCCCAGCACGGAATTGTAGAGCACCACGCACAGCTCCTGCCGGGTGATGTTTTGGGTGGGCCGGAACGCGCCGCCGGACCCCTGCATGACTCCGTTGGCGCTGGCCCAGGCCACCGCCTTGGAGTACCAGGGGCGGCCCTTGATGTCGGTAAATTCCGCCCAGCCCGGGTAGCCCTCCAGGTCCACGCCCTCCCGGTTGGCCATCACCGTGGCGAACTCCGCCCGGTTGATGTTCTTCAAGGGGTTGAAGCGGCCCTCCCCATCGCCCTTGAAGTAGCCCTGCTGGGCGGCGCTCTCCACCGCGTCATAATACCAGGCGTCCCGGGTCACGTCGGGAAAGCGCAGGGGCGGATAGTCCTCGCCCAGATACTCATAGGACTCCCTGCTCTTGGCGGGATAGACCGCTCCGGGCACGCTGACGCCCTCCTCCTGGAAGGGGCTGATCTCCTCATGGGCCTCCTGCCGGTAAAAGGGCTGGCCCTGGGCCACGGTGTGGGAGCCTACCAAAAAATAGGTGTCCACCGGCTTGTTATACAGGCCGTCGTCCCAGGTCAGGTCCAGGTTGTACCAGAGGCCGTCGTCCATCTTCACGTTGTTCCACATATGGGTGGGGCTGGAGACGCAGAGGCAGGGGATGTCCAGCAAATCGCACACCAGCTTCATGGCCTTGGAGTAGCCGTCGCACACGGGCTCGTAAGGGTCGTCCGGCACCAGGGCACTGTAGGGGCTGTGGGTCAGCATCTCCTCCATCTCCGACTTGGGCACATGGTTGTACTTGGCGCGCTGGGCGATGAGATCGTGGGCCTTTTTCAGCCGGGAGTAGGTATCGGGCTCCCGCATGGCCTCATTCGCGATGGCCTGGGCCTGCTCCATCATTTCCTCCCGCATGCGCTTCTCCCGCCCGCCGTAGTCCAGGGTAAAGCCATAGTATACGTCTTCCACCGTCACGGAGCCGGACCCGGACCAGCCGGACAGCCGGACGCTGTACAGCACCCCGCCGTCCAGCCAGAGCATGTCGGGCCGGTCGTAGTACAGGGCGATGACCGCGGCGTGCATATCGTTATAGATGGCGTCATAGGCCGCCCTGGCCGCTTCGTTGGCCGGATAATAGTACCCGCCGGAGATCTCCCCCCGCAGGGAGAGGTCGGTAACGCCCGGGACCTCCACCCCCACCGAACGGTAGCCGTCCTCCACCGGGGCGCGCATAATCTCATCAATGCCGATGTTCTGCAGCGCGTTGTAGCAGGCCTTCTGCCTGGTATTCAGCCGGCTGTATAGGGAGCCGTCGATCTGGGCGTTGGCCGGGGAAGCCAGGACCGGGCCGCCGGCTATGCCGGACTCCTGGACCCGAGGGGCCTCCAGCCGCACCGTTGCCGAGCCCTCCGCCCCATAGGCGGCGGCAGGGACAAGCCACAGCGTTACCAAGGCCAGCAAGGCCGCCGCCAGCCGGGTCCAGCCCGGCGCGGACGGTTTTTTATGCTTTTTCACAAATATCCACCTCTTCCTGTATTTTCCGGCCCCCATTGCCATGGGAATCGGAACCATCTTCATTATCCCCTAAATCCGTCCGGATGTCAATGGGGAATTTTGGCGGCCCCGGCCGGGAGGAAGCGGGGAAATCCCCCGGAAATCCGGGGCTTTCCCGGGTTTCGCCCTCATTTCGGAATTGTGTCCCGTTCGTGAACAGGATGTGAATTCTCGGAAAAGGCCTTGCAAATTTCCGGAATATGTGGTAAACTGTAACCGTTTTGTAACCATTCTGTTTTTTTGCCCCGTTTTCTGGGGCCCTTCCGTAAGCCGTTCCACTGGACTATTCGAACTGAGAGGTATTTGATTATGAATAAACATGCAAAACCAACCCGAACGCTCTGTATGCTCCTGTCCTTGCTGCTGCTGGCCGCGGGCCTGCCCCTGGGCGCGGCTTCGGCGGCCTCCACGCCCACCTCCCTGGGCCTGGCGGAGCACGGCCTGATGGCGTACAACGACGGCTGGGTCTATGAATACGGGGCCAAGGGCCAGCAGTATGGCGACACCCGGGCCTCGGACTGCGCTGGCCTGCTGTACGCCTATTTCTCCGACCTTGGCGTGGGCGGCTGCGCGGGCGGCGCCACCTCCCAGGTCACCCAGAACTGCATTTTCTCCGACAGCATTTACAGCCCCTACGGCGTACCCCGCATCCACGGGCTGGCGGTGACGGTCTTTGACGAGTACGAGCCCGAGACCGGCATTTACGGCCACATCGGCATTTACATCGGCAACAACGAGGCGGTGGACAATTCCACCTACGGCACCAACATGGTCCGTGGCTCCATCTACTCCCGGAGCTGGGCCTCCTGGCACCTGTTCGACAACGGGGTGATGTATCCCAAGGACGGCTGGTACGCGTTCGACGGCAAGATGGTCCATTACACCGGTTATGAGTATGACATTGAGACCACGGTGGACGGCTACTACATAGGCTCCGACGGCTTTGCCCAGAACCCGGACGGCACTCCCGCCGCCGTGGTGGAGAGCATGATTTCCGACTACTATGTTCCCGCCAGCGAAGTGCGGGACTGGCTTTACGCCGTTGGTTGGGATGGGGACGACACCCCGGACAACCCGGAGGATCCCGGCTATCCCGAGGACCCCGATGTTCCGGGAGAGCCCGATGTGCCCAGCTATGACGGGGAGGTCAACGCCAGCTCCGTCAACCTGCGCAGCGAGCCCAACACGGACTCCAGCGTGGTGGGCGTGCTCCACCGGGGGGACAAGCTTATTCTCCAGGAGGCCGTGGAGGGCAGCGAGGTCTCCAGCTCCGGCAGCGCCTCCAATCTCTGGTACCCGGTGACCACCGAGTACGGCGAGAGCGGCTACATCTCCTCCCTGTTTGTCAAGCTGAGCCTCTCCGCCCCCAGCATTACCTCCGATGGCCAGAGCGTCATCATGCGGGCCGGCGGCGCGGACGTTTACTACACGATGGACGGCACGGACCCCGGTTTGGACAGCGTTCCCTACACCATCCCCATCTATATGCTGGGCTTCACCTACAAGGCCGTGGCGGCTAAGGCCGGGCTGGTCAGCGATGTGACGACCGCCACCGTGCTTTCCAACGGCGAGATTTTTACCGACTTTACCTACAGCGACTGGTTCGCCGCCACGGTGGACAAGGCTGTCAGCACGGGCGTGTTCAAGGGCTCCGGCAATAAGACCTTTTCTCCCAACAATTTGATGACCCGGGCCCAGTTCCTCCAGGTGCTGGCCAACATGTCCGGCGAGGACACCTCTGGCTGCGTCTATGGGGACGAGCCCCTGTACTCCGACGTCTCCCCCCGTGACTACTTCTACAACGCGGTGGTATGGGCCACGGAGAAGGGCATTCTCAACTCCGCCTCTGGGGTATGCAATCCCCACGCCAACATCAGCCGCGAGGAGATGTGCGTGATGCTGGGCCGGTTCGTCCAGTCCACCGGCGAGCTGCCGGAGGCAGAGCCCACCAATCTGTTTACGGACGACGGCGATATCGGCTCCTGGTCTAAGAGCTTTGTGTACGCTCTGCGGGACATGGGCGTGGTGAACGGCTCCGGCAACAACATGTTCAATCCCAAGGGGACCGCCACCCGCGCCGCCGCCTGCTCCCTGATTATGAACTACTACACCCAGTATCTGTCCAACAGCATTGCACCTGCCACCTAAATTTGGGGTTAATCATAATTTTTATATCTACCTTATTCGAAAAGGGAGGGCCGCAGGCCTTCTCTTTTTTTGTGGAAGTTCGCGCGGAAGCGTCCAAAGGGAACCGCTTAACACGCGAAAGGCTCGCTGAGCGCAGCAGCAAAAGTTTCGTCCACCTTTTCAAAGGTGGTAGGGTTCTTAGGGGGTGAGCGTCTGCCAGTGGCAGACATGCCGCGAACCGACCGAGCCGGTAGGCGAGACCCAGAGCCCCGCAAGTTCATCTTTGATGAACTTGACCGCCGGAGGGGGAAGCTTCCCAGTGGGAAGCGTTCTGACCCGACCGAGCCGGCAGGCGAGACTCCACTCCGTAATACTCAACTGCGCCCTTTCGCGCTCCCCAACGCTCTAGGCCTTGCGCCCCGCCCCGAAATCTGGTATAATGGGCAAAAGGAGGCTTTGAATATGGCAATCATCCAATGCAATTTCAATTCCAAATCCCTGATGCGCACCGTGCCCGTCAACGTAGTAATGCCCACTGACAAGATAGTTTTCCCCGGCCAGCCCGCGCCGGAGGAGAAGCCCCTCAAGACCCTGTACCTGCTCCACGGCATTTTCGGAAACTATACCGACTGGGTCAACCGCACCCGCCTGCAGAGCTGGGCCGAGGCCCGGGACCTGGCGGTGGTGATGCCCAGCGGCGACAACAGCTTCTATGTGGACAACCGCAAGACCAGCGCCCTCTACGGCTCCTTTATCAGCAAGGACCTGGTGGAGTTCACCCGCAAGACCTTCCCCCTCTCCCGCAAGCGGGAGGACACCTTCATCGGCGGGCTGTCCATGGGCGGCTTCGGGGCCATTGTCAACGGCCTGCAGCACCCGGAGACCTTCGGCTGCATCGTGGGCCTGTCGGCGGCGCTGGTGCTCAACGAGCAGAATCTGAACTCCGAGTACACCGACTTCCTCATGACCAACCGGGGCTATTACGAGTCCGTGTTCGGCGACCTGGACAAGGTGCTGGGGGGCGAGAACGACTACACCGCCCTGGCGGAGAAGCAGGCCTCCCGGGCGGACAAGCCCAAAATCTACATGGCCTGCGGCACCGAGGACGGGCTGATCGCCCCCAACCACGTGTTCCGGGACAAGCTGTTGGAGTTGGGCTATGACCTGACCTGGCAGGAGGGCCCCGGCGGGCACGACTGGAAGTTCTGGGACGAGTATATTTTGAAGGCAATGGAATGGCTTCCTTTGGGCCAGGCCGTACAGGGCGTCAGCTCGGGCAATGTGGGCGTGTAAGCCTGCCTTTTACCTGATAAATTGAATGGGCCCCCGTTGGCCCTCCCCTGAAAAAACAAAAAGTGAGGAACGAATCATGCGCGATGAAACCAAGTGCCTGCACTCCGGCTATACCCCCGGCAATGGCGAACCCCGGGTGCTGCCCATTGTGCAGAGCACCACTTATGTGTACGACTCCGCAGCGGAGGTGGCCGCGATTTTTGACGACCCCACCAAGGGCCTGTGCTACTCCCGCTTCGGCAACCCCACGGTGATGGCCGTGGAGGCCAAGATCGCCGACCTGGAAGGGGGCGTGGGCGCCATGTGCACCACCTCCGGCCAGGCCGCCACGCTGCTGGCCATTCTCAACCTCTGTCAGGCCGGGGACAGCATCGTGAGCCTGCCCACCATCTATGGGGGCACCATCAACCTGTTCTCCTTCACCCTGAAGAAGCTGGGCATTGAGTGCATCTATGTGGACAGCGCCGCTTCGGACGAGGAGATCAAGGCCGCTTTTAAGCCCAACACCAAGCTGGTCTTTGGAGAGACCATCGCAAACCCCGCCCTCAAGGTGCTGGACATCGAGCGCTTCGCCCATATCGCCCATCAGATGGGCGTGCCCCTACTTGTAGACAACACCTTTGCCACGCCGGTCCTGTGCAAGCCCTTCCAGTTCGGGGCGGATATTATCATCCACTCCACCACCAAGTACATGGACGGCCATGCGGTCCAGGTGGGCGGGGTGATCGTGGACAGCGGCAAATTTGACTGGACCAACGGCAAATTCCCGGAGCTTACCCAGCCGGACGAGTCCTACCACGGCATCTCTTACACCGAGGCGTACGGCAATATGGCCTATATCATCAAGGCCCGGATGCAGCTGATGCGGGACTTTGGCGTGTACCCGGCGGCGCACTCGGCTTTTCTGCTGAATTTGGGGCTGGAAACCCTGTCCGTGCGCATGCGCCAGTACTGCGAAAACGCCACGAAAGTGGCTCAGTTCTTGGAGCGGCACCCCCAGGTGGAGAGCGTCTCCTACCCTGGCCTGCCCTCCAGCCCACACTATGCCCTGGCCCAGAAATATCTGAAGGGCTGCAGCGGCGTGGTCTCCTTTATCCTTAAGGGCGGACGGCCCGCCGCGGCCCGGTTTATGGACGGCCTGAAGCTGGCCTCCAACGAGGTCCATGTGGCGGACATCCGCACCTGCGTGCTCCACCCGGCCAGCGAGACCCACCGGCAGCTCACCGACGAGCAGCTGGCCGCCGCCGGCATCAACGGCGGCATGATCCGGCTTTCCGTGGGTCTGGAGAATGTGGACGACATTCTGGAAGACATAAGCGGCGCTCTGGCATCCCTATAAGGAGGGCGGAAAAATGGCACTGGTTCATCTGAATTTTCAAAGCCAATATCTGGGCAACAACACGGACGTGAACATTCTGCTGCCTGACCGGGACATGCAAAAGTCCGCCGCCCATTTTTATGGCAGCGGAGAGGCGTATAAGGTCCTGTGGCTGCTCCACGGCACCTTTGGCGACTATACCGACTGGCTGCGCAAGTCCAACATCGAGCTCTATGCCAGCGAGCGGAACCTGATGGTGGTCATGCCCAGCGGGGCGAACTCCAACTACGTGAACTGGCCGGGCTTCGCCACGGGCTACCACGCCTGGGACTACCTGACCGGGGAGCTTATGCCCCTGGTGCAGGGCTGGTTCCCGGCCTCGGCCAAGCGGGAGGACAACTTCATCGCCGGCCTCTCCATGGGCGGCAACGGGGCCATGCAGTATGCCGCCGGCCACCCGGAGCTCTTTGCGGGGGCGGCCAGCCTTTCCAACGCCCCCACGGACCTGAGCCAAATGAAGACGCCCCAATACGACGGCAAGGCCGAGGCGGGCGCCGCCGCGCTGTTCCAAAAGCGGGTCGAAAATTTGGTGGAGAACTTCGGCGGCTTAGAGGGGTATGTCAATTCTCCCATCAATGTGTGGGACCGGCTGCCCGCGCTGCTGAAGGCCGGAACGCTGCCAAAGCTCTACTTCTGCTGCGGCGAGGCGGACCAGCTGATCTGGGAGAAGTACCAGGCCTTCAAAGCCTATGCCCAGCGCATCGGCCTGCCCGCCCGGTTCGAGGAGGAAGCGGGCTATTCCCACGAGTGGCGGTTCTGGGACAAATACATTGAGCGGGCTTTGGATTTCTTTGAAATCTGATTCCACAAAAGGGGAGTGTCCAAAGGGAGTGGTTTTTGAAGTTTTACGGAGTGGAGTCTCGCCTCCCGGCTCGGTCGGGTCAGAACGCTTCCCGCTGGGAAGCTTCCCCCTCCGCCGCAACGGTCGCGGCTGCGGCAAGGCCGTGGGACTCCGTCCCACACCCTGCAACCTTTGAAAAGGGCGCTGGTCGCCGGCTACTTGGCAAAGCCAAGTAGAGCGACCGTTCAGCGCACGAGTTGACTGCGTCAACTCGACCGAAGCGGCAGCTGAGAAGTACGAAACTTTTGCTGTTGCGTTTAGGAAGCTTTCTCCATATAATTCACGCGTTTGGCCACCACCACCCACAAAAGGCAAGCGCCGGGAGCATTTCGCTTCCGGCGCTGTTTGTTATGGGTTAGGGATACTGGCGGGGCGGGATGTCGGAAACCTGAGCGTCAGGGCCCTCGTTGGCCTGGGCGGCGGCCGCGTCGTTGGGCCCGCCTTCCTGGGGGATGGGCTCCGGCTCGGGCTCCAGCTTGGCGCCGCAGGTGCTGCAGAACGTGTCCGTATTGGCGCACTGCCTGCCGCACACGGGGCAGACGGTCTTGTTCTGCTTGTCGCCCAGCTCCTTGGCAATGGAGGCGGCTTGGGCTTTCAGCTCGTCAACCTCGGCCATCTTCCCAAAGGCCTCCGGATCGCCGGCCAGCAGCTCGCGGCAGTTCTCGTACACATAGCGGCCCAGCGTCTCGTAGCGCTTGGTGATCTCGGAATTCACCTCGGCCGCGCTGATGCGCAGCTTGGAAACGTCCACCAGCTGCCCGGCCTTGCGGCCCACAGCCTCGGCGGCGGATTTGGCGTTTATGACCACATCATCTAAAATTCCCATGTAACACAGTCCTCCTTGTAAGTGATTGGGGTTCGTCCCCCTGTGCTCTTATTATAGCAAGCTCCGGCGGGAAAGTAAAGCGGAATTCTCTTTCAAAATAATTACAAATTCATTAATTCTCCGCTTTCCTGCCCAAAAACTCCCGCAGCATGGAGTTTGCCGGCACCAGCTCCGGGCTCACCGGCTCAAAGCGCATGAGCCGGGATTCCAGGTCCCGGGCCTTTTTATAGTAGAGGCTGTCCGCCGCGATGGCCCGCAGCAGGGGGATGGCCACGGTGCGCAGCACGCAGGGCTCGTAGATGTGGATAGAGTTCACCGTATAGTCCGCGCTGATCCGGTAGGGGCGGATGTAGCGGTTCTCCCCCTCCACCACCTGGGGCCACATGGCCAGCGTCTGCTCCGCCGGGGCGCTGCGGAACTGGATGTCCCGCACAATGCGCCGCACCAGCCGCAGGTCCCAAGGGGAGACGACCTCCCCGTTCGCGTCCTTGATCTGCTGCTTGACGCTCACATAGAGCTTGACGCAGGCCTGCTCCGGCAGGTCCCGGGTGAAGACCGGGTTCAGCCCATGGATGCCCTCCACGATGGCCACATCCTCCGGGGCCAGCCGGTAGCGCCGGTCCTCCCCTTCCGGGCGGCCCAAAGCGAAGCTGTACCGGGGCACGGAAAACTCCTGATTGCCCACCACGCTGGACAGGCACCCGCGGATGCGCTCCTCGTCCAGGGCGGCCACGGTTTCATAGTCGTAGCTTCCGTCCGGCAGGCGGGGGGTCCGGTCCCGGCCCAGGTAGAAGTCGTCCAGGGAGATGATCACCGCGCGCACGCCAAAACCCTCCAAGTAGTCCCGCAGCAGATGGGCGGTGGTGGTCTTGCCGCTGCTGCTGGGGCCGGAGAGCATCACCACCCGCACCGGCTCCCGCCGCTCGGTGATGTTCCGGGCAATGTTGCGCAGGTGCTCCCGGTAGGAGCCCTCCACCTCCTCGATCATCCGCTCCGGATGAGAAAGGGCCGCGTCGTTGATCTGCTCCAAATGGTTGATGTATTTAATGTATCCGCTGGCGAAATTGCTCATAAAGCCCAGTGACACCGTCCTTCCTCTGTAATATCTCTCCGTGCCTCTCAATATACTCGGCCGGGTATTTGAAATTGAAAATCCGGGCCAGGTCCCCGGAGGCCGGGTCTTTAATCTTGCTCACGCCCCCCGCCCCGCAGGCGATGACCGTGCAGCTCTCGTCCATGGTGTAGATGTTGTACCGGCAGATGGTCCCGGGCAGGGCCCAGCCGGTGTTTTCCAGGTTTCCGGCCATGCGGGTCTGGCGGTACAGGTAATAGGGCACAAAGCCCGCCCCGGTCAGCCGGCCGATGGAGTGCTCCACCATGGCCGCGGCCTCGGCGGATTTTTTGTGGGAGGAGATGTCCTCGTCCTCCGTCACCAGCCTGGAGCTGCGCTTCAGGGCCAAAGCATGCACTGTCACGTTCGTGGCTCCAAAGGCCAGCACGCCCTCCAGGCTCTTCCGGAAGCCCTCCAGGCTGTCCCCGGGCAGGCCCACGATCAGGTCCGCGTTGATCTCCTGAAACCCCGCCTCATGGGCCAAGGCAAAGGCCTCCTCCACCCCGGCGGCGCTGTGGGCCCGGCCAATATTTTGGAGCACCTGGTCCGACAGGCTTTGGGGGTTGATGCTGACGCGCCCCACGCCGGCCCCTTTTAGGGCTTCCAGCTTTTCCCGGGTAATGGTGTCGGGCCGGCCGGCCTCCACGGTAAATTCCGTGCAGGCGCTCATGTCAAAAAGCCCGGCGACCGCCCCGCAGAGCCGCGCCAGCTGGGGGGCGCTCAGGGTGGTGGGCGTGCCCCCGCCCACATAGACGGAGACCAGCCGCAGCCCCAGCCGGGAGGCGATTTGCGCCACCCTCTCCAGCTCCGCAAGGAGCAGCTCGAAGTAAGGGTCCATTAGCTTCTGGGCATGGGCCAGGTCTTGGGAGATGAAGGAGCAGTAGGCGCAGCGGGTGGGACAGAAGGGAATGCCCACATAGAGGCAGAAGTCCTCCGGCCGCAGGGCCTCCACCGCCTCCCGCTGGGCCCGCAGCACCCGGCCCGCCAGCTCCGCCTTGGGGGGCGTCACATGCCACTTTTCCTGGAACTCCGCCAGGGCTCCCGCAAGGGCCCCCTCCTCCCCCGCCGCTTCCCCGGCCCGTTGGGCAATCTGCCGCAGCAGCTTGACCGGGTGCACGCCGGTGAGCATGCCCCAGGCCGGACGCAGGCCGGTCAGCCGGGAGAGGACCTGGTAGAGCAGATTGGTTAAAGGGTACTCCTCCTGGACGGGCACGACGCAGGAGTCCTCCCCTTCCCTCTCCCCGTCTCCGGCCCGAACGGTGTACCGCACTCCCCGGGGCCCCGCCTCGGCCAAGGCCTGGGCCCAGGGCTCCCCGGGCAGGGGCTCCGCGTCCTCCACCCGCACAGGGCTGTATGGAAAAAACAGGCGGCACAGGTTTTCGCACTCATAGCGGTAGCCGTGGCCGGACAGCAGCAGTGTCATGGCGGGCCTCCTTTCTAGATTAGTAACGCTTTTTGTTTGGAAGTATTAGGATGCCTCCGGGCGCAAAAGGCGCGCCCTACGGCAAGGCCGTGGGGCTTTGCCCCACACCCCACCACTTTTGAAAAAGTGGACAAAACTTTTACTGTTACGTTTTGTTGGTAAAAGTGAAAGGAAAAGTTTCGCCATTCTCCGCTGCCGCGTCAGATGTAGCTTCCCGCCCCAAACCGAGCACCCAGCACATGCCTCACACCAACAATAAGCGTATAAAAATTTTTGAGACTCACCGAAGGTAACGTCTTAAACTTCTTTTCAAAAAGTTTGGTCCGGTCCAGGGTGAAACTCTGGCCGCCGGAGGGGGAAGCTTCCCTGCGGGAAGCGTTCTGACCCGACCGAGCCGGCAGGCGAGACTCTAGCTCTTTGGGCATTCCCAGGCGCTCCCCGCTCAGGTCCGGTCAATGGAGAGAACCCCCTTCACCCGGGAAATGCGCTCGATGATGTTGTGCAGCTGGGGCAGGCCGCTGATGGAGATGGTGGCGGAGATCACCGCGTTGCCTCCGCCCTTCTCCTGGCGGCAGTTGAGGGCGTGGATGAAGATATTCATGGCCGAAAGCTGCTGGGTCACGTCGAAGAGCAGCCCCGCCCGGTCCACGGCCACAATGTGCAGGGTGGATTTGAAGTCGTCCTTCACGTCCCCCTCCCAGTAGGCGCTGATCCAGCGGTCCGGCTCCGGGCAGTCGCTCAGGTCCCGGGGCACGTTGCGGCAGCTCCTCTTGTGGATGGAGACCCCGAATCCCCGGGTGATAAAGCCGATGATGTCGTCCCCGGGCAAAGGGTTGCAGCAGCGGGAGAACTTGATCAGGCAGTTGTCCATGCCCTCCACCAGCACGCCGCTGGCGGCTTTTGAGGTCCGGGGCTGGGACTGGGGCGGCAGGTTCAGCGCCGCCTCGTCCTGAGCCTGGGGGGACGCCGCCTTGGCGATGCGCTGGTATTCCTCCCGCACCCGGGGCATCACCTTCCACAGCTGGATGCCTCCATAGCCGATGGCCGCGTACAGGTCCTCGGCGGTGTTGCAGTTGTGGCGCTTGCCGATGCTCTCCACCATATAGGACACCAGCTCGGGAATTAACGCGATGCCGCTGCGCTTGAGCTCCCGTTCCAGCTCGGCCCTGCCCTCCATGATGTTCTCTTCCCGGCGCTCCTTTTTGAACCAGGCCCGTATTTTGCTGCGGGCCTCGCTGGTGCGCACCATGGTCAGCCAGTCCCGGTTAGGGCCCCGGCCCGCCTCCTTGCTGGTGAGAATCTCGATAATCTCCCCCGTGCGGACCTTGTAGTCCAGGGGCACGATCCGCTTATCCACCTTGGCCCCCACCATGCGGTTGCCCACCGCGCTGTGAATGGCATAGGCGAAGTCGATGACGCTGGAGCCCTGGGGCAGGTTCACCACGTCCCCCTTGGGCGTGAACACGAAGACCTCCTCGGGAATCAGGTCGGACTTGATGGAATGGACCAGGTCGGTCACGTCCTCGGTGTCCGCCTGGTTTTCCAGCATCTGGCGGATCCAGGAGAGGCGCTCGTCCAAAGAGCGGTTGTCCGCCTGCTTGGCGGACATGCCGATCTTGTATTTCCAATGGGCGGCAATGCCGTACTCGGCGGTCTGGTGCATCTCCCAGGTGCGGATCTGCACCTCGAAGGGAACCCCGGCCTTGGTGATTACGGTGGTATGCAGGGACTGGTACATGTTGGGCTTGGGGGTGGAGATGTAGTCCTTGAACCGGTTGGGCAGGGGGGTGAACATATCGTGGACAATACCCAGCACATTGTAGCAGTCCTCAATGGTGTCCACAATCACCCGCATGGCGAAGACGTCGTAAATCTCTTCAAAATCCTTGCCCTGTATAAACATCTTCCGGTAGATGCTGTAGACGCTCTTGACCCGCCCCTCAATGTACACCTGGGGCACGAACGCCTCCACCCGGTTTTTGAGCTGGGCCTTCAGCTCCTGGATAAACTGGAGCCGGGTGGTACTGCGGGAGGAGAGGTAGTCGTTGATCTCCCGGTAAGCCTCCGGGTCCAGGTACTTGAGGGACACGTCCTCCATGGTCTCCTTTACGGTGCGCATGCCCAGCCGGTGGGCAATGGGCGCGTAAACCTCCAGGCACTCCCGGGCCTTGTCCCGCTGCTTTTGGGGGGACATGAATTCCAGGGTGGAGAGGTTGTGCATCCGGTCGGCAAACTTGATGATGATGACCCGGATGTCCTGGGCCATGGCCATAAGCATTTTCCGCAGGTTCTCGGCCTGTTCCTCCTCCCGGGAGGAGAAGGGGATCTTATCCAGCTTGGTCACGCCGTCGATGAGCAGGGCCACCTCCTGGCCGAACTCCTGGACAATGTCCTCCAGAGTGCAGTCGGTGTCCTCCACCACGTCGTGAAGCAGGCCCGCCACCACGGATTGGGTGTCCATGCCCAGGTCCACCAAATTGGCCGCCACGGACAGGGGATGGATGATATAGGGCTCGCCGGAGCTGCGCTTCTGGTCCCGGTGCTTGCGCTCAGCCAGCCGAAAAGCCTGGCCGATGGCCACCCGGTCGTACTCCTTGCCGCTCTCTTTTATGATATTTTGCAGTTCCTCATAGGTGTTGATCTGCCGCACAGCCGGCATACAAATCCCTCCTCTGTCTAATGTAGCAAGCGCAAGCGTGACGCTTGACCCGCACGCGCGTGAAAGCTCGTGGTATTGGCAAGCCATGTTGCCCGCGAGCAGCCTGTGTGGTGTGGGCAGTACTCCTTGTACCTACAAGGCTGGTATACCCCTACCTCCCGCCCCCCACCAAGCGCCTTCGCGGCAAGCGTGACGCTTGACCCGCACGCGCGTGAAAGCTCGTGGTATTGGCAAGCTTTATTTGCCCGCGAGCAGCCTGTGTGGTATAGGCGGCACTTCTCTTACCTACAAGGCTGGTATACTCGTGTCTCCCACCCCACCCAGCGCCCTCGCGGGCAATTAACCTAACCGGCAACCCCGCGCCCTCACGCGCGTGTAGGTCCAGCGTCACGCTGGTCGCGGGCAACTAACCTAGCGGTAACCCCGCGCTCCCACGCGCGTGTAGGTCCAGCGTCACGCTGGCGCTAGGTGAGGAGGGTGAAAAGGGGGGAGGCGAAGATGTCTACTTTGCGGCTTGCCGGGATTACTTGGGCAGACAGGGCGTTGCCCTTCATCTGGTATTGGATGAGCCCCCGCTCCTGCAAAACGTCGCAGCAGATCAAAATCATGCCCAGATTAAAGCGGCGCTCCCGCAGGTTCCACAGCAGGGCCTCGCCGCTGAGCCACGCGCCGTTGTGGCTTTGCAGCAGCCGGTACACTGCCGCCAGCTGGTCCCGGTTGGGGGTCAGGGCACGGCCCTCCTTGGGGGCCAAGGGCTCCCGGCGCGCAAAGCGCTCGTAGGCCCGCACACTGCGGATGCAGGCGTCCTGGTCCAGGCCGGAGAGCTTCACGTCCCGCACAATGACGCTGAGCTTCTCCTCCCCCCGAAAGCAGTCTATGTCCAAGTTCACCGCCAGGTCCACCTTCGCGCCAGCCGGGAAGGGGAAGTCCGCCGGGCCAGCCCCAAAACGCACCGCCTCGAACCGGAAGCCGTCCTTGGCGCAGGAGAGCCGGGTGTGGTTCCCCGCCGCGCCCACGGCCCGCAGGGCTTTCAACTCCACCCCGTACAGGCCGAAAAGCGGCTGGGGGTTGCCGCTGCCAAAGGGCTCCAAGGGCTCCAGCTCCCGCACCAGGGCCGGAGACAGGTCCCCCGGCTCCAGCAGGCAGTCCAGCTTCAGGATGGGAGAAGGCATATCCGGACAGGCCTTGCGGGCATAGTCGTTGATCCGCCGGCGGAACTCCGCCACATGCTCCCGGTTCATGGTCACGCCCGCCGCCATGGGATGGCCTCCATACTGGGTCAGCAGGTCCTGGCAGGCTGTCACCGCGCTGAACAGGGAAAAGCCCTCCACGCTCCGGCCGCTGCCCCGGGCCTCTTCCCCGTCTACCGAAATGACGAAGCAGGGCTTGCCGTAGCGCTCCGTCACCCGGGCGGCCACAATGCCCACCACCCCGTGGTGCCAGCCGGGGCCGTCCACCACAATGACCCGGGCCAGCCGCAGGCCGGGGTCGGACTCGATCCTCTCCACGGCCTGGGCGGTAATCTCCGCCTCCACCTGCTTCCGGCGGGCGTTGTCCTCCCGAATCTCCTCGGCCAGGCTCCGGGCGGAGTCCTCGTCCTCATAGACCAGCAGCCGCACCGCCCGCTCCGGCGCGCCCATGCGGCCGGTGGCGTTGATACAGGGCACGATGGAATAGGCCAGCCCCGTGGCGGTGGGCTTGGCGCGGCAGAGCTCCAGCAGAGCCGCCAGGCCGGGGCGCTGGGCCGCGGCCTCCGGCTCCTGGAAGCGTTCCAGAATCTCCAGGCCTGCCTGCACGATCACCCGGTTTTCTCCCAGTAAGGGCACCACGTCCCCCACCGTGCCAATGGCCGCCAGGTCCGCGAATTCCTCCAGCACCATCTGGCTGTCCCCGTCCTCCAGGGCGATGACCAGCTTGAGCGCCACTCCGGCTCCGGAGCAGTCCTTAAAGGGGCTCTCGTCCCCCGGCTGGTGGGCGTCCACAATGGCGTACGCGTCGGGCAGGGACGCATGGGGCTGGTGATGGTCCGTGACCACCACCTCCATACCCAAGGAGTTGGCCAGGGCGATCTCCTCCAAAGCGGAAATCCCGTTGTCCACGGTGACGATCAGGTCCACGCCCTCCCGGGACAGGGTCTCCACCGCCGCCCGGTTCATGCCATAGCCTTCGCCTTCCCGCTGGGGTATGTAAAAGCGTACATCGGCCCCCAAGGTTTGCAGGTATGTGTATAAAATAGCGGTCGCGGTTACGCCGTCCGCGTCATAGTCTCCATAAACGGCGATCTTCTCAAAGTCGTCCAGGGCCCGGCGGATGCGCTCCACCGCCCGGTCCATATCCTTCATCAAAAAGGGGTCGCTGATCTCCCCGCCGTCCAACAGGCCGTCCGGCTCGCCGGAAAAGCCCCGCAGCTCCAGCATTGCCGCCAAAAAGGGAGAAATCCCCCGGCGCGCCGCCAGTTCCCCGGCTTTTTTCCGGTCCAGCGGCGCCGCCGCCCAGCGTTTGATATTCACGGAGTACCTCCTGGGAAAAACATTTATTCAATATATAGTGTACCACATCCCGGGATGATATGCAAGGGAAAGATAAAGCAGGGAAGTGCCCGAAGAGCATTATTATAGAAGTATTAGACAGGGTCTCGCCTGCCGTGTCTTCGCTGCCGCATCGGAGACTCGGCAGGCGAGAAGGACGAAACTTTTGCTGGCTCACTGACTGATCTGTTTTCCTTTATCAACGCTTTTGGCCACTCCCATAAAGCAGAGCGCAAGCAAGGGCCCCGCCAAGCGGCGGGGCCCAAAATGTGGTTTCTTGCCTTGTGCTGTGGGAATGGTCGGAATCGCCCCTCCAATGGGCGGCGGCGCCGCTTTTGCGCCGCGCCAACGAGAGAACGCCCCGTGCGGAGCAAAGTCCTTTCCCATCCTGCCCCCTAAGAGAGAGGCCGCGCCTCATAGCCGGGATAGAGCTCCTGAAGCTGCGCCTCTGGATCGGAGTGGAGCAGCGTCCAGCCCTCCACAGCCAGGGAGTGGGTCCCCTCCCCTTCCAGCGCGGCCAGAGCCGCCCGGTCCAGCGTTGGAGCGAGGAACAGCTCCCGGCCCTCCTGCATCAGCTGGACGCAGGTCTTATCCGGCGCGTACAGAAGCAGGGCGGACGACGCCGCCCGGCAAAGGCCGTCTTCCGGGGAGGCATAGGGATGCCGCACCGCGCCGTCTTCCCGCACATAGCAGCGCCCCGCTTGGCCGGGCATGGGGAAAGCCCGGAAATCCACGGCGCTGCCGGTCTCCGCCAAAGAAATCTGTCCAGCCACTACGGCCCGGCCCTCCTCATGCCAGGCGTACAGGCTGTAGAGGGAGGGCTGCGCCTGGGAAAACAGGCTGCGGCTGAAGCCGTCCGTACTGGTCAGCGCCCCGCTGGTAAAGCCCTGGCGGGTCAGCTCGCTGGCAAAGTAGTCGATGATATAGGCGTTCCGCTGCCAGCCAAAGTCCAGGAGGCTCTCCACGCCCTGCTCCTGGGCATAGCGCAGATACTCCGGGGAGACCTCCAGCCGCAGGGTGTTCCCGCCCAGCAGCTTCACGTCCACCGCCGCCGGGTCCTGGGCAAAGGCCGCAATATCCCGGCAGAAAGCCGCCTGTTCCGGGCTCTCATAGGGGTCATAGCCCGCCGCCTCTCCATCGTCCTGGCTAAAAGCCAGGTCCGTGTACAGGCTGTAAAGGGGGCCCAAGTAGACGGAACGGTCCCCGCTGGCCTGGGCCTGCTCAAAGGCCCGGTACAGCACCGGCTCCACCTGCACGTCCTGGTTGGGATGGGCGTTCAGGTACTGAAGATTGGTCCCCTCCTCCAGCACCTCTGCCGGGCTGAACTGTTCATACGCCTCTACGGTCAGCCGGTCGAACAGGTTCCGCAGGGCCCTGTGCCGGTCCGTGTCCGCCAGGCCGCCCTGGGTAAACAGGTAGCGGAAGGTGAACTCCGGCCCGCAGCCCCCCCGGGCCTCGACCGTCACCCAGCCCGGGTCGGTGTTGAGCCAGCTGTACACGCCGTAGCCCAAGGCGGCTATAGCCACGGCCAGGCACACAAGGAAAGCGATCATGCGGCGGGAGAAGTGCCGCCCGTCCATCTGGATGCGCTCCACCGGCTTGGGGGTGGGGGGCCTCCGGTCCCTTGCCGTCCGTCCCATTTACAGGATAACCGCCAGCAGCAGGAAGATTAGGAACAGGACGATAATCGCGCCAATGATGCCAAAGCCGATGAGCGCGCCCTTTTTGCAGGCCTTGTAATTGCGGATGTAGTTTTTCTTGCGGAACACCACAGCAGCCAAAATGCCGATAATGGGCAGCAGCAGAGAGAGCACCATGTACCAAATGCTGCCCGTATCGTGCAGGGGCGTGCTGAGGATGCCGCTGGCGTCCACCGGCGCTTCCTCCTCCTGGGGGGCCGGTTCCGGGTCGCCGGGCTGGCGGATGGTGATGGACTTCATGGGCACGCCCTTTTCCCGGATGGCCCGGTACTCTTCGACCTCCTTTTTGCTGCCGAAGACGAAGTGGTCGTGGCCAATGTCCACCAGCTCGGGCTCCTCCTGGCTGTAGTCGTGGATGGAGGGGTCGTAGGTGAACAGGACCTTGTTTTTCTCCAGCTGGGGGTCCGGAATGGGAATGGCGGAAATCAGGGACCGGGTGTAGGGGTGCAGGGGGAAGTCGAACAGCTCCTCCGCCTCGGCCACCTCCACGATGTTGCCCTTGTAAATTACGCCGATGCGGTCGGAAATAAACCGCACGATGGACAGGTCGTGGGCAATGAACAGGTAGGTCACGTCCCGCTCTTCCTGGAACTTCTTCAGCAGGTTCAGCACCTGGGCGCGGATGGACACGTCCAGAGCGGAGATGGGCTCGTCGGCCACCACCAGCTCCGGCTCCATCACCATGGCCCGGGCCAGGCCGATGCGCTGGCGCTGTCCGCCGGAGAACTCGTGGGGATAGCGGGTCAGGTGCTCGGGCAGCAGGCCCACCTCGCTGATCATGTTCTTCACCTTTTCCACCCGGTCCGCCTCGTTTTTGAACAGGTGGAAGTTGTAAAGGCCCTCGGACACGATGTAGTCCACCGTGGCCCGCTCGTTCAAAGAAGCCGCCGGGTCCTGGAAGACCATCTGGATGTTGCGGATGACCTCCCGGTCCAGGGACCGGGGAATCTTGCCCGAAATGGGCACGCCCTTGTAGAGGATCTGGCCGGCGGCGCAGGGGTTGACCCGGATGACCGCCCGGCCGATGGTGGTCTTGCCCGAGCCGGACTCGCCCACCAGGGAGAAGGTCTCGCCCTTATAGATGTCGAAGGAGGCGTTTTTCACCGCCTTCACGGCGCTGTCGCCCTTGCCGAAGGTGATGTCCACATTCTGGATGGACAGAAGGACCTCCCGGCCATTCTCATCAATGGGGCCGTGCTCCGGCAAATGGCGCGCCTTGGCGCCGGTTTCCGTTTTTGTGGTAGTTAGCATACGCGGGCCCTCCTATATATTGAACGCTTTGATCAGCTTCTCGTGGATGTCCTGGATGGCCTCGGGTTTTTCGATCTTGGGGGCCCGGGGGTCCAAAAGCCAGGTCTTGGCGAAGTGGGTCTCCGTCACCGGGAACATAGGCGGCTCCAGCATGGTGTCCAGCTTGAGGCAGTAGGGGTTCCGGGGGGCGAAGGGGTCGCCGGTGATCTGGTTATACAGCGAGGGCGGCGTGCCGGTGATGGAATAGAGCTTGGTGTTGCGCTGGGCCAGCTGGGGCAGGGAGGACAGCAGCGCCCAGGTATAGGGGTGCCGCGGGTCGTAGAAGACCTCCTCCACCTGGCCCAGCTCCACCACCTGGCCGGCGTACAGCACAGCGACCCGGTCGGCCACATTGGCCACCACGCCCAGGTCGTGGGTGATGAACACGATGGTGTAGCCGAACTCCTTTTGCAGGTCCTTGAGGAGCTTGATGATCTGGGCCTGAATGGTCACGTCCAGGGCCGTGGTGGGCTCGTCGCAGATCAGGATCTTCGGCTGGCAGGACAGGGCGATGGCGATGACGATGCGCTGGCGCATGCCGCCGGAGTACTGGAAGGGATAGTCGTCGAACCGGGCCTCGGCGTTGGGAATGCCCACCTTGTGCATGAGCTCCACGGCCCGGGCGCGGGCCTCCACCTCGGAGCAGTTCTGATGCTTCAGGATGATGGAGGTGATCTGCTTGCCGATGGTGATGATGGGGTTCAGGGAGGTCATGGGGTCCTGGAACACCGTGGCGATGCGGCGGCCGCGGATCTGGCCCCAGTCGCCGGCGAACTGGACCTTGGCCAGGTTCAGGGTGCAGGTGCCGTGGAGGGTGTCGGCGGTCTCGTCCAAGTAGCGCACCCGGAAGACCACCTTGTCGAAGATCTGGTCGTCCATGGGGTCCACGCCCAGCTCCATGGCTTTTTTCATTTCCTTCAGCAGGCGCTGGATGAGCAAAACCCGCTTATGGAAGGGGTAGCGGCCCACGGAGAGGTAGATCTCCTTGGCCAAGATCTCGTTGCGCTTTTTTGCGCTGGCGCTGGCCTCGGCTGCGGTCTCCTTGGCATACTGAGCTTTCAGGGCCTCCATCTGCTTGTTAAACTCACTGTTATAGGCCGCGTCGCTTTTCACAGCGGCGGTATTGGCCTTGACGTGGGCCTCGAACCCTGCCTGCATCCGCTTGATCTCATTGTCCAGGCCCTTGAGCTGGCGGCCCAGCTCCTTGATTTGGGCCTTGTCCTTCGAGGCGTCCAGGGTCTGGCGGAGATTGTAGGTCTCGGCCCGCTTGAACCGCAGGTCCTTAAGCCGCTCCTCGTGCTCCTGCCTCTCCTCCTCGGTGACGGACATCTTCCGCCTGCGCTCGCTCTCCAGCTCCTTCATCTTGCGGAAGGTGGCCGCGCCGGGCTCCAGCTTGGCGAACTCGTCCAGCTTTTTGCGCACATTTTCCAAGGTGTTGCGGGCCGTTCCCACCAGCTTCACATGGGTGTCGGCCAGCTCTTCGTCGTTGAAAATGATGCTGCCCCTGTCAATGAAGCCGTTGGAGTCCAGCATGCCGGCGAAGGTCTTGGTGAACACGGACTTGCCCGAGCCGGACTCGCCCACAATGGCGATGGACTCGTTCTCGTAAATATCCAGGGAGATGCCCCGGATGGCGGTGAGGATGCGCCCGCGCACCCGGAACTTGACCTCCAAATCCTTGATCGAAAGCAATACTTTTTTGTCTTCCATACCGCGCCCCCCTTACATGTGGGTCCTGGGGTCGGACGCGTCGCCCAGGTTCTGGCCGACCACGTACAACACCACCGCCACGGTGGAGGCTACCACCACCGGGCTCCAGAATTCGAACTGCCAGCCCGTCGTCACCATGGCGGACTGGGCCTCGGAAATCAGCTTGCCCAGGGACATGTCGGACAGGCCGATGCCGATGTAGGCCAGAAACACCTCATAGGAAATATAGGAGGGAATTTCCGTGGCGGCCAAAGTCACGATAACGGAAGTCATAAAGGGCAGAATGTTCCGAAGGGCAATGCGGGTGATGGGCGTACCCAAGCAGCGGGAGGCCAGGTTATACTCCCGGTCCCGAATGATGATAACCTGTGTGCGGATGAAATAGGCTACGCCGATCCAGCCGGTGACGGTTAGGGCGAACACCATGGTCCAGAAGCTGGCGGAAAGAATCATTACCAGCACGGAAATAAGCAGGATATAGGGCACATTGGCCACGATGTTGTATACCTCCATCATGATTACGTCCACCTTTTTGGAGAAGCCCCATACAGCCCCCAGCAAAATGCCGATGGTCATGTTAATGAGCGCGCAGGTCAGGGCCAGGGAGATGGAGATTTTGGAGCCCACCCACACCGCGTCAAAGGTGGGTTCGCCGGAAGCGCCCGCGCCCAGAATC
This sequence comes from uncultured Oscillospiraceae bacterium, assembly GCA_948471095.1. Taxonomy (GTDB): domain Bacteria; phylum Bacillota; class Clostridia; order Oscillospirales; family Acutalibacteraceae; genus Acutalibacter. The sequence continues at coordinate 41,906 of CAOKRG010000008.1, read as the reverse complement.
CAGTGGATGCTGCTGCCAAACTTGGCCATGGCCGCGGTGGGGGTCAAATGCTTGGCGGTGGCGTCCGTCAGGTTGGCAAAGCGGTCGTACTCAATGAGCATGGGATACACAAAGGCGAAAAGAATAATCACCGCCAAGAGCCCCAGGACGATCAGGTTGATTTTTTTCTTGAAGAACACCCGGAACACCGACTGCCAATAGGAGTACCGGGGCGCGGTAATCTTTTCCGATTCCACGTCGCTGTGGGTCACCAGGGAGAAGAGCTCCTCCTCCGGCACACCCAGCGCCTTTAAATTTACAGTCTCTTGTTTCATCACTGCCACCCTCCTTAACGTGACTCGTTGGAAAACGAGATTCTCGGGTCAACCATCGACATCAAAATGTCACCCAGAATAATGGACACCACCGACAGCAGGGCATAGAACATGGTAACGCCCACAATAACGCCATTGTCGTGGGCGTTAATGGCTCTGGTCAGCAGGTCGCCCACGCCGGGCACCACGTACACACGCTCGGTAATCAGCGCGCCGGTCATGGAGAAGAGCACCGCGCCGGGAATGCCGTGGATGATGGGAATGGCCGCGTTTTTCAAAATATGCTTGAAGAAAATCTCGTTTTCAGAAAGGCCGCCGGAACGGGCGAACTTTACATAGTCCGAGTTCATCTGGTCCACCATGTAGCGGCGCAGCCATTTCATCAGGTTGGCAATGGAAGGCAGGGCCAGGGAGATGATGGGCAGCAGGTACATGAGGGCGTTGCTGGAGTTCACGTCAAAGGTGGTTGGCAGGCCAAAGGAACCGCCAATGGCCTTGAACAGGAAGATGTAGGACAAAGAGGGCACCGCGATGATGAACACAATGTAGAACGTGCCGATTTTGTCCACCAAACCGTCCTTGTGCCGGGCCATGATAATGCCCAGGGGCACGCCCAGCAGATAGGCCAGACAGGTTGCCAGAATGCCGATGGAGAAGGAGTATCCCATTTTAGACTTGCCGCCCTTCAAAGTAACAACGCCGGTGTAGTCATCGGTGAAGCGCTCTTCCAGCACCTTGGAGCTCTGCCGGGTGTCCGCCATATAGGTGGCGGAGTGCAGGTCATCGGCGCTGCTCTCTTTCAAACCGGTGGGGAACACTGTGGGAGACAGCACATAGGAGCCCTGGGTGACGTTCATAATTTGCAGCACGTCCACGCCGGTGTCAATGGAATAGGACAGGCCCAAATTGACATTCACCAGATTTTGGTGAATGAATGGGAACTGGTGGTCAAAATAGAGCAGGTATTTGTGCTTGGTGCCATTGCCCATAATGGCCGGGGCAAACTGCTCTCCCCCATAGACTGGGTCATGGGTGGTAAAGGTAAGGCCGCGCTCACCAATGTCCCGGTCCTCGGGCACATAGTGGATGTTATCCACTGTAATGATGCCGGTAAAGTGCTTGATCAGCCGGTCGATCAGGGGCCTGTCCCGGGTGGCGAAAAGCTGCTGCTGGCCGCCGGTGGCCAGCTTGCGCTTGGCAACCACGGCCTTAAGGCGCACCACCTTGAAGCCCTGGCTCTCGTATTCCTGGGTAAAGCGCTCCACAAGAGCGGCTACTTCCGGGCTGTCGTCACTGGCGGTACGGCCAATGCCCATGCTGTCCCGCTCTTCTGCCGTGAGCTCGCCAGACTTGACCAGGCCGTTTAAGAAGTCCGCGTAGGTTATAAAATCCAAATAGCCGTATTTCTGCCACTGGCGGTACATATACATGGTCTTCGCGTTATTGTTAAGCTTGGTGTAGGTGGTATCAGCAGCAAAGATCCCCTGGCGGTCCAGCAGAGAGTAAATGAGAACCATAACTATAGCCACAACCACTACAATAGACGCAAGACCACGGAGAAGCCGCTTGATTAAATATTTTGCCATAAAATCATCAACTCATTTTAATATTATATAGAGAGAGTGGGCAAGGAGCACAATGCTCCATTGCCCATCTCATCCACGCGGCTGTTGGGCCGCTATGCTCAACCGGGGAGCCCCGGCTTCTTCTCATTGGTCGCTCAGGAAAAGCATTGGAAAAACAAACCTTGTTTTTCCTTAGCTCTAAACTAGTTTAGAGCCTTTGCTTAGAACAGGCCGATACACTTGGCCATGTAGCCAGAGTAGTCGGGCAGCATGGTGTCCAGGTAAGAGCAGGGATCCTGGTAGTCGGGGCCCCAGCCGGACAGGTCAAACAGCTCGTAGTTGGCCTGATAGCCGTAGTCGGTCCAGTAGCCGCTGTACATCCAAGCATCGGAGTTATCGCAGCTTACCAGGTTTACGATAACCTTGCCCTCCAGAGCCTTCTCAATGCTCTGCTTCATGCTGTTCTTCTGGTTGTTGCGGTTGGTGTCATAGGTGGGGCAGGGCAGGTCCACCTGGATGGGATTGCTCTCGTCCACGGTGACGCCAGCGGTAGCCAGCTCCTCAATGGCGATGTTCAGCTCGGAGAGAGCATAAGCCGGGTCATACCAGCCATCGAAGCCGTCGCCGGTACCCACACCGTTCTCAGCGGAGGGATCCTCTTTGTACACCGTGATCTTGAAACCCTCAGCGTCCAGACCAGCCTGCAGGATCTTGCCGTAATCGGTGCCAGCGGGGAAGGTCATACTCTCGCCGTTCACGTCAATGGTCACGTCCTCGGTCAGCTGGCAGAAGGTGCCGGGGGTGTAGGAGTTGCGCAGGGACAGCGGAGCCAGGGTGTCGCCAACTGTCTGGGCATTCCAGGACACGCGGTCCACAGAGGTGACCAGGGCGCGGCGGAAGTGCACGTTGTTCATGGCAATGTGCGTACGGGCGGCATCCTCGGGAGTCTGAGGAGAAACGGCCTCGTTCTCATCGCGGTCATTGTGCCAGGTGGAACGCATCACGTTGAGGAACGCCTGATAAGAGGTCATGCCGGTGCTGGTTACATACTGATAGGTATCGAACCAAGTGGCGTCGGTGCCCTCTACCTTGTCGGTCTTGGCGGCCTCCACAGCGGAGGTGTTCAAACCAGTGGCGTCAATGGTGCCGGCCTTCATGTCGTTGTAAGCCTTGGTGGGGTCGGTGTTGTCGTTATAGAGCCAGTTGATCTTCTTAATGGTGATGTTGTCGGCGTTCCAGTAGGTGGGGTTCGCCTCGTAGTTGATGGAGTTCTGCTCGGTGGCGTTGGTGATCAGGTAAGGCCCGTTGTAAGCGATGTGGTCCGGGTCGGAGCCATAGACATACGCGGGATCCTCGGGATCGAAGTCAGCGCCGAACTTGCCGCCCTGAGAGGTGTAGTAGTCACGGCTCATGGGCACAGCGCAGCTGTAGTGCAGCATAGAGAGGAAGTAGGTGCAGGGCTCCTCCAGGGTGTACACCAGGGTGTTGTCATCGGAGGCGGTGATGCCTACGGTGGTGAAATCGTTGGTCTCGCCGCTGATGTAGTCATGCAGGCCCATGATGACACCATCCATCAGGTCGCCCAGGCCAGCGCCGCAGTCAACCGCGTGCTGCAGGCCGGCAACCCAGTCGTCCGCCTTCACATCGGCAACCTCGCGGCCCTGAGAGTCCACCCACTTTACACCCTTGCGGATGTGGAAGGTGTAGGTCAGGCCATCCTCAGAAACATCCCAGCTCTCAGCCAGAGCGGGGTTCTCGTTGTTCTCGCCGTCATACTCCACCAGGCCGTCGAAAGTGGGAACCACGGGATAAGACTCGGTGGTGCGGGAGCTGGACAGCAGGTCCCAGCTTACGGGGAAGCTGGTGAAGGTCTGGGTATAGCTGTCCTTCAGGGTGTAGCCGTTCTCGGTCAGCCACTTGCGGGCCTCGGCCTCATAGGTATGGGTGCCGCGCAGCTCCAAAAGCATCTCCTTCAGATGATCCCGGTCGGCGGTCTTGATGGGCTCGGTGGTGACGATCATGTTGTGATGCCGCTCGGAGTCGTTGCCCCAGGAGTTGGTGGTCACGGAGCCGGGAGCGGTGCGGCCGATGGCGTAGTTGCCGCCATCGGCGGTGGTGGGAAGCATAACGGCGGTGGAGAGCAGCTTGGCCTCGGCCAGGGCCTCCAGCACGTAACGCTTGTTCACGTCCAGCTTCTCGGCCTTGGCGGCCTCATACTCCTTGTAAAAATCGCCCAGAGTATAATCGTAATAGTAGCTGGAGGCGTCGTCATGGTTGTAGTCCTCGGCGTTCAGGTCGAACACCTCGGGGGGAGTCCAAGCGCCGGCCTCGGCGGGCTCGTTCTCCTCTCCGGAGCTCTCGCCAGCCTCGGAGCTTACCTCGGAAGAGGGCGTGCTCTCGCTGCTGGAGCTGCTTTCGCCGCTAGCCTCAGAGCTGCTGCCGCCCTCGTTGCCGCAAGCGGCCAAAACAGAGGTCAGCATCATAACGGCCAGCAGCAGCGCCAAAACGCGCTTTGTGGTCTTGTTCATGTCGATCTTCGTCCTTTCTGCTAATAAAATATGCTGAAGCGGGAGCGCTGCGCCCTCCGCGGTCAACCGGAGCCATGCGTCCTTTTTGCGGGCTTTCGCATTTTCGAGGGGACAATCCTGCATTTTGCAGTCCCTCCGCCCTGCCGCTTTATCAAGCTAACAAGGCAGCAGAGCATATAAGCGGCAAGAAGCCCTAACCTACACTAAATGTTGTATTTTATTATACCCTTCTTGCCGCGGAATGTCAAGTCTTTTGCCTGGGAATCCCCCTAATTTGCGAGAAGTCACGCTTTTTCCAAAAGAGCCCGCGTGTTTTTGTGCATTTTACCATGGTTGAAAAAATCACTTCTGAAACTTTCAGCCATTGACCCCGCTCCAGCGGCCCCGAGCCCGGCGCTGGGTCATCTCCCCCGCCGGAAAATATTTTCCCTCGAGTAGGCGATGTTGGCAATGCCGCCGTCCTTCCGGCGGAAATCCGGGGTCTTTTCCCGGGCGTAGAAGCAGGGCCTGCCCAGGGATTCGGCGGGGAACCGGTCGTCGGTCCCGGCCATGACCTCATCGCACAGCTGAAGGGCCTCGTCGATGATGGTCTTGGGCACAGGCCCCGGGCCGTGGCCCCCGTACATGCCGTCGAAGGCCGGCTGAAACTCCTTAAAATGCAGCAGGCCCTCCTTATACTCCTCTATGGAGGCGGACTCGGGCAGGAACAGCAGGGTGTTGGCGTTGCAGGCGTCCCCGGAATAGACGATCCGCTGGGCCCGGTCCAGCAGCACAACGGTGCCCCGGGTGTGGCCCGGCACGGCGACGGCCTCCAGCTCCACGCCTCCCAGGTCGAAGCGGCTGCCATCGTACACGGGGAAGGTCTTGACCGGGCAGGGCGGGACCACGTCCGAGGGCCGGGGGTCCACCCGCATGGGGCCGGACATGGCGCCGCTTTTGGCGAAGTTCAAGCGCATTTCCGGGTCGGAGTGCTCATAGAGCAGCGCCACGTCCGCCGGATGGATGCTGCACGCCCCGTACTCGAACACAGCCCCGCAGTGGTCCACGTGGCCGTGGGTGTTCACCAGGCGCACGGGCAGGTCCGTGAGCTCCCGCACGAAGGCCTTGAGGCTGCCCACGCCGGTGAGCGCGTCAATGAGCAGGGCGGACTCCCGGCCCTCCACCAGGTAGCACTTTTCCCCGGCCAGGCCCGTGATGGCGGTGACATGGGGAAAGATTTTTTCGGCGGTAAAAAATTTCGACTGGAACATTTGACCTCTCCTTTCATAGAGCTTCCTTAAATTTATCATCCGCTTTGAGTTTTGGCCGTATTTTTGCGAAGCAAAAACGAGCGCTCCGCGCGAAGGGCGAAAACCCGCAATGCCCGCCTTGCGGACATCATATCATAAATCTGCTTGGAGAAGTCCGGTGCTTTTGCGGAGCAAAAGAGAAACGCTTCGCGTTTCAGGGCTTCTCCGAATGTACGCTTTGCGGACATTATAGCACAGGCCGGAACAGGTGGCAAGCCCTCCATTCGCGCGGAAAAAAGTTTTGCGCCCGCAAAAAGCCGCGCCCCCTCCCCTGTCCCGGGGCGGCGGCGCGGCCTCCTTCGCTCATCGTATACTAAAGCGGTTCGTTATGACGGGCGCCGGCTCAGATCTCCTCCACGTGGATTTCCACCTCGCGCCCGCACTGGCAGGAACGGATGATGCCGTCGATGATGGCCTGGTTGTAGATGATCTGGCTGGTGGGGATGGGAGCGGGCAGGCCCTGCTCCACCGCGTCCACGAAGGAGCGGCACTTAAGGAAGAACCGGTCCTCCTTGGCGTCGTGGAGGGGAATGGGCGTGTTGGTCGGCTCGCCGAACTCGTCGTGGAACAGGGTGACATTGCCGCAGCTGCCGTCCCACGCGCCGCCCCAGAGGGACTCCGGGTTGGCGGGCTCCACCTTCAGGCCCGCGTCCGTGCCCAGGAAGATGGTGCTGCCCGTGGTGTCCATGTGCATGGCCCAGGACATGCGGAAGTCCAGGGTAATGCCCCCTTCCAGCCGGATGAAGGCCCCGCAGAAGTCGTCCACGGAGAACCGGGCCGCGTCCTCGGGCGGGGTGTACTTGGGGTTTTTGCCGAAGAAGTCATAGCTGACGGCGGACACGGTCAAAGGCTTCGGGTAGCCCAGGGCGTTGAGCACCATGTCCAGGGAGTAGCAGCCGATGTCCGCCAGAGCGCCCACGCCCGCGTAGCGCTTTTCAATGAAGGTGCTGCCGGGGATGCCCCGCCGCCGCCCGCCGCCGGTCTGCACGTAGTAGACCTGGCCCAGCTTGCCGCTCTGTACGATTTCTTTTATCTTCTTCATGCGGCCGTCATACCGGGGCTGAAAGCCGATGGTGAGGATTTTGCCGGTCTTCTTCTCCACCCGGCGCAGCTCCTGGGCGTCCTCCAGGGTGACGGTCATGGGCTTTTCCAGCAGCACATGGCACCCGGCCTCCAGGGCGGCGATGGCGCACTCGGCATGGGTGGAGTTGTATGTACACACGCTGACCGCGTCCAGCCGCTCCTTTTCCAGCATTTCGGCGGCGGTCTCATAGGCCCGGGCCTCCGGGAACTCCCAGCGGTCCAGGGCCTCCCGGGCCTTGCCGGGGACGATGTCCGCCCCGGCCACGATCTCCACATCGTCCATCTGCTTGTAGGCCCGCACGTGGGAGTTGGAGATGCCTCCCGTGCCGATGATTCCGATCTTGATTTTTTCCATAGCAAAGCTGCTCCTTTGTCTTCTAAAATGATGGGAAGCTTTCCGCTTCCGCGGGTTATTATAGCCGGGCGGAGGAAGGAAGTCAAGGGGGCGGCGCAATATTTTTGCGGGCAACGGAAAATCCCTCTTGCCGCCTCTTCCCCTTGTGAAAATCCCCCGCCTGTGTTATACTATAAGAAAAAGACCCCTCGGAGGCGCCCTATGAAAGAAAACAAGTACGACGACCCCGTCTTTTTTCAAAAATACGCCGGAATGGCCCGCTCTCAAAAGGGCCTGGCCGGGGCCGGGGAATGGCGCGCCTTCCGCGCCCTGCTCCCGGACTTCCAGGGAAAAACCGTGCTGGACCTGGGCTGCGGCTATGGCTGGCACTGCCGGTATGCCCAGGAACAGGGCGCGGCCCGGGTGCTGGGCGTGGACCTCTCCCAGAAAATGCTGGACCGGGCCCGGGAGATCAACGCCGTCTCCGGCGTCGCCTACCGCCGCGCCGCCATGGAGGAGCTGGACTTTCCCCCCGCCAGCTTTCAGGCGGCGGTCAGCTCCCTGGCTTTCCACTATATAGCGGACTTTCCCGCCTTGGTCCAAAAAATCAGCCGCTGGCTGGCTCCGGGCGGGGATTTCGTCTTCTCGGTGGAGCATCCGGTCTTCACCGCCCAAGGCCCCCAGGACTGGGTCTACGGGCCGGACGGGGAGATTCTCCACTTCCCTGTGGACCGCTATTTTTCCTCCGGGCTGCGGGAGGCGGTCTTTTTGGGGGAGAGGGTGGTCAAGTACCACCGCACCGTGACGGAATATGTGGAGGCGCTGCTGCAAAACGGCTTCCGCCTGCGGGCCCTAGTGGAGCCCCGGCCGCCCCAGGACATGCTGGATCTGCCCGGCATGCGGGACGAGCTGCGCCGCCCCATGATGCTCCTTCTGGCCGCTCAAAAGGAAGGCTGAGCGGTCAGAGCGTCCTGCGGGGAGCAAGCCAAAGGAGCGGGCCGGGATAGGGAGCCGGTAAAAATTCTATGACTTGGCGAAGCCAATGTCATCTTGGCGAAGCCAATGTCATCTTGGCGAAGCCAATGTCATCTTGGCAAAGCCAATGTCATCTTGGCGAAGCCAGCGCCTGGAAGGAGCCTTACCCTTTCAAAAGCCGCGCCTATCTGGCTAAAGGGGAGCCCGGCAAGGCCGGGGCAAAAAAATTTTAAAATTTTTTTGAAAAAGGCGAATGGTTTCCCCCGCCTGATTCGTATTGCTTATGAAGCCGGTAAGGCTAGTATATCAATTTGGAGGAATGAGACATGAAAAAGGTATTCGCGTGGGTCATGGCGGCGGTCATGCTGCTGTCGGTGGGAACAATCAGCGCCTCGGCGTCCCGGCAGCATCACGGGCAGGTGGTCAGCCACATCACCGCCGGACTGCGCTCCGCCTGCGTGAAGGTAGAGTACCGCTACCGGGCCTGCGGCAGCTGCGGCGTGAGCCATTGCGGCTCCGGCCGGTACATCGACGCGGACGGCGACGGCCTGTGCGACCGCTGCGGCTATGAGCACTGCGGCGTCCACCAGGGCGGCTCCCATGGCTGCGGCAGCTGCGGCGCCGGCCACTGCTGGGGCGGCTTTGCCGACGCGGACAACGACGGCCTGTGCGACAACTGCGGCTACGAGCACTGCGACGCGGAGGGCTCCCATGCCTGCGGGAACTGCGGCGTGAGCCACTGCTGGGGCGGTTTTGCCGACGCGGACGGCGACGGCCTGTGCGACAGCTGCGGCTACATCCACTGCGGCGCGGGCTTTGTAGACGAGGACGGCGACGGTGTCTGCGACAACTTTGGCAGCGGCAACTGCGGCAACGGCTGGGGCGGCGGAAATGGCAACGGCTGCGGCAACGGTTGGGGCGGCGGTTCCGGGAACGGCTGGGGCAACGGCGGCCACCATGGCGGCGGCCATCACAACCGCTGCTAAACCGATGCGCGGCGAGCAGGAAGCCAACCGGGCTATGGAACAATATGCCGATACGGTTTGGCGGCTCTGCCTCATCCACCTAAAAAACCGTGCGGATGCTGAGGACGTCTTTCAAACCGTGTTTTTGAAATATGTCCTCAGCACTGCTGCGTTTGAAAACGAGGAGCACGAGAAGGCCTGGTTCATCCGGGTCACCGTCAACGCCTGCCGGGACCTGCTGCGGAGCTTTTTCCGCTCCCACACAGTGCCCTTGGACCAGCTGGCGGACCTGCCCGCGGACGTTCCCGAGGACCACCGGGAGGTGCTGGACGCGGTGATGGCCCTGCCCGCCAAATATCGGGACGTCGTGTACTTACATTATTACGAAGGCTACACCGCGCCGGAAATCGGGTGGATGCTGAAAAAAAACGTAAACTCCGTCTACACCCTGTTGAACCGTGCGAAAAAACAGCTGGCGGAAATGTTGGGAGGTGGCGCAGATGGATGAGCGGCTCAGACAGTCTTTTGACCACATTCGGGCCGGGGAAAATCTAAAAAGCCGTACCAGCGCGTACTTGATCCGGCAGACCGGCCATCTGCGCCGGATCCGGAGCGTCCGGCGGTGGGCGGCGGCCGCGGCCTGCGCCCTGGCGCTGACGCTGGGGGCCTTTGGGGGCTGGCTGTTCTTTACGCCGGTCTCAGCCATCAGCGTGGACATCAACCCCTCCCTGGAGCTGAACATCAACCGCTTTGACCGGGTGGTCTCCGTGGACGGCTTCAACGAGGCTGGAAACCAGCTGGCGCAGAGCCTGGACCTGCGCTTCGTCAATTACACCGAGGCCTTGAAGCGGCTGCTGGCGGACGCGGAGGTGCAGGCCTACCTGGACCAGGGCGAGGGGCTCTCCCTGCTGGTGGTGTGCGACGACCAGGAGCGCAGCGGCCAGATGCTGGCCCAGGTGGAAGGCTGCACCAGCGTCCAGCGGAACGTCCACTGCCACGCAGGCGGCTCGGAAAACTCCGCCGAAGCCCACGCCGTTGGGCTCTCCTGCGGAAAATACCGGGCCTATTTGCAGCTGAAGGAACTGGAGCCCAGCCTTACGCCGGAAGAGGTGGAGGGGCTGACCATGCGGGAAATCCGCCAGCGGATCCGAGACGCCTCCGCCCAGGAGGACGCCCCCGCCGAGACGCCCAAGCCCTCCTGCGGCGCGGAGGGGGTCTCTTCCGAAGAAGCCTCCTCCAAAGCGCCGGAAGCGTCCTGCGAAAGCAAGGCGGAGGCCGGGCCGCACGGCTCCGGCTCAGGCCAGCACGGCCAAGGCCACGGCCAGCATGGCGGCGGTGGCAAGCACCGGGGAAATCATGGATAGGAAAAAGGCTCGCGCCAGGCGCGGGCCTTTTTTCGTCCGATCGTGAACATGCCTTACAATCGGTCCAGATCGATTCTCAAAACCGGCGGCCTCCTCTCAAACGGCCTTTCTCCCCTGCCGCGTAGGCCGTTATGGTTTTGCCTCTGATTCTCCCTGCGGCCCCAAAAAAGGCCTGACAGGAAATCCCTCTCCGCAAAAAGGAAAGCCCCTCCGGCCTCTGACCGAAAGGGCTGAAAGCAGCCGGAAGCCGGCTGCAAAATATTATTTTACCTTGAACTCCGGCGCAGGCCGCGCATCCGCTACGGGGAAAGCCGCCCAGGCCCCCTCCCGCTCTTTATTCCGACTCTTCCGGGCCCGCGCTGACAATCACCGTCACCGCCGTGCCGTACTCCAGCGCGTCTCCGGCCTGGTGGTCTTTATAGCCGATCACATAGCCCAGCTCCACCTCGTCGCTGAACTGCTCCTCCTTCACCGGCGAGAAGCCGCTCTGAATCAGCGTTCCCTGAAGCTCCGCGAAGCTGGCCCCGGAAAACTCCGGCAGAGTCCGGGTGGTGCTGCCCTTGCTCACCGTGACGGTAACCGTGTCCCCCGGCTGGACCTCCATCCCCGCCTCCGGCTCCTGGGTGATGATGTGCCCCTCGTCCACCGTGTCGTTAAAATCCTGGCTGGCGATTTTCAGCTTGAAAGCAAACTCGCCGCTTTCCACCCGGCTCTGCCAGCGCTCATAGCTCTGGCCCAGCATATTGGGCACCTGGACGGGTTCCTGCTGAGACTGGGCGGGCTCAAAGATCTGGCCCAGGTCCCCGAAGGACATGCCCTGGCTTCCCAGCCAGCGGGAGGCGATGATGATCAAAATCACCAGCGTAATGGCGCAGGAGCCAATGAGCCACACCACCGGCGGCAGGCTCCTGCGGTGCCGGGGCAGGCCCATGGATTCCTCCGGCAGGCTGCGGATGGCGTCGGTCTCCTCTACCTCGTCCACCAAAGTGGGGGCGCAGGTCAGCTCCGTGCGGAAAGCCTCAAAGCTGCCCGTGCGCTCCGCCTGCTTGATCTGCAGGGAGTTGGCCAGGGCCGTTACCGCAAAGGGCGGCAGGGCCTTGAGCACCTCCCGGGAGATCATCAGCCTCTGGTCCCGCAGGCGCACCGCGGCCTCGGCGGGAAGCTGGCCGGTCAAAGCGAACAGCATGCAGGCCCCCAGGGCATACACGTCGCTGACCTCCCCGCAGGCGGCCTTGGCGCTGTACTGCTCAATGGCCGCGCAGCCTGGGTGCAGGTCCAGGTCCAAAAGGCCCCCCGCCCGGTGCACCGCGTTGATGCGGAAATCGGTAATCACCATGCTGCCGTCCCGGGTGACCCGCAGGGTGTCCGGCGAAAGGCCCAGATGGGAGACGCCCAGGGCGTTCATCAGGCTCAGGGCGGTGATCACCGGGGTGAACAGGCGGCTTACCTCGTTCCAGCTGAGCCGCCCCCCGTTGTCCGCCACATAGCGCTTTAGGGAGGCCGCGCCCGCGTCCACATAAACGGTATAGGCCGTGCCGTTTTCCTGAAAGCTGTCCAGCACGGACTCCACCACCGTCACCTCCCGCAGGCGGCTGACGCCCCGGGAAAGCTCGACGAAGTTGTCTAAGTATTGCTGAAACACCCTGACATGCTCCCGGCTGGGGACCACCATGCCCCCTTCGTCCCGGCGGGCAATGGCCCGGGGGAAGAACTCCCGCAGCTTGACCGGCTTTTGGGTGGCGATCTCCAGGGCGCTGTAAGTAAAGCCCTCCCCGTCCATGGACTTGACACGGCCCACCAGATACCGGGAAACCAGCTCCGTCTCCGGCTTCAGCGCTCCCGGCGGCTGAGGCTTGGTATTATCCCAGCCGCACACCTGGCATACGCCGCCGTCCGCCGCCCGGTAGCTGGAAAAGCAATTCATGCAGAGTCTGCTCGCCATTCTCCTGTCCCGCCGCGCTCAAAAGCCCGCAAAGGCCCCGGCGCGTTCTGCTCCCTTTCCTAGAGCCGCGAGAAACGAAAAGTCCGGCCCCCGCCGCTTTTCCGCCAGCTCTAAATCCTTTCGCTCTGCCGGACGGCCCCCGCCCGGCAGTTTATCTCTCTGTAGTATATCATAAATCTGCTTGGAGAAGACCGGTGCTTTTGCGGAGCAAAAGAGAAACGCTTCGCGTTTCAGGGCTTCTCCGAATGTACGCCTTGCGTACATTATATCACATGGTGTAAAAAAACACAAGAACAGGTTTCGCGGATTTGGCGGTTTTCGGAAGAAAAAAAGGCCGTCTTGGGGAAAGGCGGCCCTTCTTCTCACTTTTTCTTTTCCCCGCCGCATCGAGCGGCGTAGGGGCACCCGGAACAGCCCCGGCCGCAGCCGGACCCGCCCCGCCTGCGCCTTCTAACCCCCCGGACTGCCACGGCCAGGAGCAGGGCCGCCAGGACCGCGGCAATGATCACGGTAGGCAGGTTGACGGTAATGGAAAGCGGCATGGCATTGCCTCCTTATCCCCCGCGGCCGCGCCGGACCGGGCCGCGGGGCAGATTTGGCCAAAGGCCCGCGTTTCCAGGCGGACGTGCCGCCCGGCTGCGAATCCGTCCGTACAGGTTCGCAGACGCGTTTACGATAATTATATGCGGATTCCAGGGGAAAAGTCAAGCGCCTCCCCGGGAGCCGCCGGGGGCGCGGGCCGGGATTCCTTCCCAATCCGGCCTTGATTTTGCAGGCGCGGCCCGGTATAATGCTTCATGGGCCTTGGGCGCGTTCACAAGAGCGCCCGCGATTTTTCGCCTTGCGCTTTACAAAAAATCCGCTCCAAAGCCCGCACGCGCAACTTATGCGAACACGCCTTAAGAAAGCCTTAATGATTTCTCCTATGGATTTCAAGAAACAAGCCAGCGTTTTTTGTTACAATAATGCCGGAAGAAAGGATGGGGGCACATGCCGGAAAAAATTATGATCGTGGACGACGAAGTCGAGATAGCCGACCTGGTGGAGCTATACCTGACCAACGAAGACTATCAGGTATACAAGTTCTACACCGCGGAGGAGGCCCTGGCCTGCATAGCGTCCACGGAGCTGGACCTGGCTATTTTAGACGTGATGCTGCCGGGAACCAGCGGCTTCGACCTATGCCGGAAAATACGGGAGGCCCACAACTACCCCGTGATCATGCTGACGGCCAAGGTGGCGGAAACCGACAAGATCACCGGCCTCACCCTGGGCGCGGACGACTACATGACCAAGCCCTTCCGGCCCCTGGAGATGGTGGCCCGGGTGAAGGCCCAGCTGCGGCGGTATAAGCGGTACAATCCCGGCAGGGCGGACCCGGGCGAGCCGGACCTGCTGGAGCAGCGGGGGCTTGCCATGAACGTCAAGACCCACCAGTGCCTGCTGAACGAAAAGCCCCTCTCCCTCACGCCCACTGAATTCTCCATCCTGCGCATCCTGCTGGAGAACAAGGGCCGGGTGGTCAGCGCGGAAGGGCTCTTTCATCAGATCTGGCAGGACGAGTATTACAGCAAGTCCAGCAACACCATCACCGTGCACATCCGCCATCTGCGGGAAAAATTAGGCGACGCGGCGGATGAGCCCAAGTACATCAAAACCATCTGGGGAGTGGGGTATAAAATTGAAAACTAGGCTTAAGACGGCCCTGCGGCTGCTGATGCTGCTGACCGCCGGGTTCGCGGCGTGCTCCGCCGTCTATTTCGTGGTGGACAACCTGTTCGACGGGGTTTTCGTCCGGTGGTTCGAGGAGGCGTTCACCACCACGGAAACCGCCTATTACCCGGCCGACGGCTGGGCGGAGTACAACAGAAAAATCAACTGGGACGGCTTGAAGCCCGCGCTGCTGGGAATTTATACCGGGACCACCCTCGTCTGGCTGGGGGTGGTTTTCGCGGCCTCCCAGCTTGCCGCCAAGCGCCGGGAGAAGCGTACCGTCACGGACCTCAGCCGGCGCCTGCGGGCCTATATGGACGGGGATCTGAACGCGGTGGAGGCCTTCTCCAAGGAGCAGGCTGAGATTTCCGTCCAAATGTCGGACATAAAAGCCGCGCTGCTGCAAAACGAGCGCCGCCTCAAGGAGGAGACCACCCGCAAAAACGACTTGATCGCCTACCTGGCCCACGACCTGAAAACGCCCCTCACCTCCGTCATCGGCTATTTGAGCCTTTTGGACGAGGCCCCGGACATGCCCCCGGCGCAGCGGGCCAAGTACACCCGCATCACCCTCAGTAAGGCCTGCCGCCTGGAGAAGATGATCAACGAGTTTTTCGACATCACCCGTTACAATTTGCAGGAGATCGCCATACAGAAGGAGCCGGTTGACCTCTATTACCTGCTGGTGCAGCTGGCGGACGAGATGCTGCCCGCGCTGGAAAGGAACGGCAACACAGTGAACCTGCGGGCCGATGAGAGCCTCACCGTCCCCGGCGACCCGGACAAGCTGGCCCGTGTGTTCGGCAACGTGCTGAAGAACGCCGCGGCCTACAGCTACCCGGACACGGAAATCGTAATTGCCGCGGAGGAGCAGGCGGGGGCCGTCACCATCTGCTTTATAAACCGGGGCCGTACCATCCCTCAAAACAAGCTCAACTCCCTGTTTGAGAAGTTCTACCGCCTGGACGAGGCCCGCACCTCCGGCACAGGCGGGGCCGGGCTGGGATTGGCTATCGCGAAGGAGATTGTCACCCTGCATGGAGGCAGCATCACGGCGCAGAGCAGGGACGAAACCGTGACCTTTACCGTTACCCTGCCCGCCCAATCTTAGGATTATCTTAGGAAAGACACAATCTCATATTAAAGAATAGAGCGTTCCCATCTGGTATGATGTAGTTAACGCGGCGGCAAAGCCGTCTGCGTTTACTACTATGCCAGATGGGAACGCTCATTATTTTGCAAGGAGGAACAAATCATGACAGAGAAAACCATGGAACGCAGGCGGAGATATCGGCAGCGGCATAGGAGGAACACCATCGCCACTTGGGTCGCAGGCGCGGTTTGCGCGGCTATGCTGGTGTTCCTGACGGCAATGGGGTGCATGGACTATGTGAATAAGCTGCCACCCCCGGAAAGCTCCACCTTCCCCGGACTGGCGCTGAGCGAAACCAAGCAGGACACGCCAGACCCGACAATTCAGGACAGCCAGCCCCAGGAGCCATCAACAGTTTACGAGGACGGCACGGACTGGAACCTCCGCCTTGTGAACCGCTGGAACCCCATCCCGGAGGGGTACAACGTGAGCCTCAAGGAGCTCCCCGGCGGGGAGAAGGTAGACGAGCGCATTTATGGGCCGCTGACGGAGATGCTTGAAGCCGCCAGGGAGGGCAACTGGGACGAGCTGCCCCGGGTCATTTCCGGCTACCGCACCCAGGAGACGCAGCAGGAGCTATACGATGCCGAGGTAAACAAGTACAAATCCCGGGGCTATTCAGAGGAGGAGGCTAAAGCTGAAGCGGGCAAGTGGGTGGCTGTCCCGGGTACCAGCGAGCATCAGCTTGGCTTGGCGGTGGACGTGGAGGGGGCAACCTATGATGTATTCATCTGGCTCCAGGAGAACAGCTATAAGTATGGATTTATCTTCCGCTATCCGGGGGATAAGACAGATATTACCGGCACGGCGGAGGAGGTCTGGCACTATCGGTATGTGGGGGTGGAGGCCGCCACGGAGATGTATGAGCGGGGGCTCTGCCTGGAAGAATATGTGGGGCAGTGAGGAATTTTGCCCAGAAGGGGACACCCCCTCCCGGCTCAGGCCCTGTTCCCTATTGGTTCGAGAAAATGCGCGGCCCAGGGGCTTGCGGCGTTCGCCGCGCGGAGCCGGCCCCCGGGCCGCGTTTTTACCGGTTGGACAAATTCTTACCGGTTTTCAGGCGCGTTTACTATAATACTGGGCCTGGGCGTTCCACAACTCATGGTATTTGCCCTTCTCGTCCCCGATGAGCTGGTCGTGAGAGCCCCGCTGCACGATCTCCCCCTGGTGGAACACGATGATCTCATCGCAGAACCGGCAGGAGGCCAGCCGGTGGCTGATGTAAACCGCCGTTTTGTTCCCGGCGATCTGGTTGAACTTGCTGTACACCTCGTACTCCGATTCCGGGTCCAGGGCGGCGGTGGGCTCGTCCAGCACAATGAAGGCCGCGTCCTTGTAGAGGGCCCGGGCCAGGGCTAGCTTCTGGGACTCGCCGCCGGAGATTTCCACGCCCTGGGGATCAAAGTGCTGGTATATCGGGGTATCAAGGCCCTTGGGCATGCCCAGGCCTTTGGCGAACCCGGCCTTTTCCAGGCAGAGGGCGGCCCGGCCTCTGTCGTACCGGGCGCTGGCCGCCACGTTCTGCCCCAGGGAGAAGGCCAAGAGCTGGAAATCCTGGAACACCACGGAGAACAGGGCCATGTACTCGTCGTAATCATACTTGCGGATATCCACCCCGTTGAGCAGAATCACGCCCTCGGTGGGATCGTACATCCGGCAGAGCAGCTTGATGAAGGTGGTCTTGCCGCTGCCGTTCATGCCCACGGCGGCCAGCTTCTCCCCCACCCGGAACCGGAGGTTCACATGGCGCAGGGCATAGGCCTCCGTGTTGGGATAGCGGAAGGACACGTCCCGGAACTCCACGTCATAGTCGCAGTCGTCCCGCTTATCAATGGTCAGGCTGCCCTGGTACATGGGGTTGGGGATGTCCAGATAGGAGAAGAACCGCTTCATGTACTGGTCGTTCACCAGGGACATCTGAATGTTGTACACCAGCCCCGCCGCAGCGGAGAGCAGCAGCACCACGCAGGAGGCATACCGGGCGATGCTGCCCACGGAGAGCCCGCCGGACAGGGCGGCGGAAATCAGCAGCAGATACACCCCCAGGCGCAGGCCATGGTTCAAGACGGTATCCAGAAACCTGAGCCCCGCCCGCAGGAAGTCCATTTTCGCCTCCTTTTTCCAGATAGAGAGGATCGTGCTTTTGTTGAACTCCACAAGGGGCTCCTCCATAGCGTACAGCCGGATGTCCTTTCCGCTGCCATAGTTTTCCAGATATTGGGAAAACTTCATGTCCAGAGTGTTCCAGCCCACGGCCTCGGCATAAAACTGGTTGCGAATCAAGGCGTCCTTCCGGGTCAGAAGGGAGCTTACCGCCACGGTGAGGATCACCCCGGCCACGAAGGCCAGCTTTGCCCCCAGGGACACGGCGCTGATGGCAAAGAACGAGGCGCACAGGGAAATGGACGCGGCCACCTGGACCAGATTGCCCACCCCCTCCTGGATGGTGCTGACCAAAAACCAGAGATTATACCCGGTCTGGCTCTCCATTTTGATGCGCTCCCGCAGCAAAGTGACCTCCCGGTCCTCAATGGAGGCATAGCTCATGCCCATCGCCTTTTCGGCATAGAGCCACTCAGAGGCGTTGTAGTTCTCCTGGCTGCCTATGGCGGCCTGGGCGGCAAGCCAGGCGTTCAGTAGGCCCAGCAGGGCCGTCAGCCCCACGGTGAGGGCCACGTACAGCGCCAGGACCTCCACCGGCTCTCCGGCGGCCAGGGCGTCGATGAGCCGGGCCGAGAAGTAGATGGGCACATAGGGCAGGACCGCCCTTCCCACGCTCTCCGCCGTCATGCTGATGAAATACCGCCTGCTCAGGGAATAGAGCAGCTTTATGGAACGAACCGTGATTTGCAGATGCTCCCGCAGCTTCATAGTTCCTCGCCTCCTTGATAGTCGTCCCGGTACCAGCAGCTCTGCATCTCATAAAGCCGGGCGTACTCGCCCCCTTGGGCGATCAGCTGGGCATGGGCGCCCTCCCCGGCAATTCTGCCGTCCTGCAAAAAGAGGATGCGGTCGCAGAACTGGGTGGAGGCCAGCCGGTGGGAGATGAACAGGGATGTTTTGCCTTCCGTCATGTCCCGGTACTGTAAGTATATCTCGTTCTCCGCGATGGGGTCCAGGGCGGCGGTGGGCTCGTCCAGCACCAGCACCGGCGCGTCCTTATACAAGGCCCGGGCCATCATCAGCTTCTGGGCCTCGCCGCCGGAGAGCTCTGTCCCGTCCTGGTTCACCTGCTTGTCCAGCTTGGTGTGGATGCCATGGGGCAGGGCGTCCAGCTTGTCTCCCAGCCCGGCCCGGCGCATGCAGGCCTCGGCCCGGGCGGCGTCCGCTTCCTCTCCCAGACGGCCCGCCACGGTCTCCGCCAGAGAGAAGAAGGCCGTCTTCACGTCCTGGAACACGGGGGAAAACAGACGGTAATAGTCCTTTTTGTGGAATTCCTCCACGGGAACGCCGTTGACGCGGATTTCACCGGAGGTAGGCTTATACAGCCCGCAGAGCAGCTTCACCAAAGTGGTTTTGCCCGCGCCGTTCATGCCCACCAGGGCTACCCGCTCCCCCGGGCGCATGGTGAAGCTGAGCTCCCGCAGGACGTCCGCCCCTCCGTTCTCATAGCGGAAGCTCACCCGGTCGAAGGTGATCTCCGGCGCGCTTTGGGGGGCCTTGGCTCCCTGGGCCGGGCCCATCTGTTCCGGCAGGTCCATGTACTCCCGGAAGTCGCAGACCCGCAGGCTGGCGGCCCGCATCTCGTTCCAGGCGTTCATGATATTGCCCACATAGGCGGCAAAGCCGGAGATGGCCCCAAAGTACAGCACAAATTGGTCCACCGTCAGCTGGCCCCGCAGGAACATGGCGGTCAGCAGGGCGTAGGCGCCCCCGTCCCGCAGCAGGATGATTCCCAGGTCCGCCAGCCGGGAGAGGAACTGCCGCAGGTTCAGCCGTCTGGACCAGGCAGCGCTTTGCCCGAACAGGTCCTGGTAGGCCTCTTTGAGCCAGCCCGCCATGCCGTAAATGCGGATGTCCTTGGCGGCGGCAAAGTCCGCGCCCCGGCCCGTCACATATTCCAGCCTGCGCTCCACGTCCGTGCGGGCCTCCCGGGTGGCGTACTCATACCGCTGGTAGGCCCGGGCGCACAGCCAGTTTACCGCCGGGGCCGCTGTGAGCAGCACCACCAGCCAGGGGCTGACAAAGGAAACCATGCCCCCAAACAGGGCGTAGCACAGCAGGTTTTTCACCAGGCCGAAGGTCTCTTTGGGCATGTCGGAGAGGGGCTGCTTGCCGTTCCACATCTGGGCGGCCTTCTCGGCCCGGCTGTGCAGGTCCCGCACCGGTTTTTTCTCGTAGACCTGGTAAAAGCAGGACATGGACTTCCGGTTCAGCTCCACGCACTTTTGATAGCAGTAGCGGCGGAGATAGGTTTGGGAAACGCCCTCCAGCGCCCTTTGCGAGGCCGCGGCAAGGCCGGTCAGCCCCAGCAAAACCCCCACCGCCCAGGCCGCCTGGACGAAGGTCCGGCCGTTTACCACCTGGGCCACCACCAGGGCGGGCAGGCGGATCTCCGCCCAGGCCAGGAACACCCCGATGGGCACGCCCAGGGCGCTCAGCCAAAAGGCCAGGGGCGCGTCCCGCAGCATCCCCCGAAAGCTCCACAGGGCGTTGCTCCCGGCGGAGCGGTAGGGCTTCTTTTTTTCTTCCTTCACGTTTGTCATATGCGCACGCTCCTTTCGCTGTGCCCTGATTGTACCATATTTCCCCGAAAAAAAGGAAATTCGTGCACCAACTGCTCCTGTGGGTGCACGAATTGCATTATTCGGCCTTCCGTTCCATGGCCGGAATTAAAAATTCCGAGCTGAAGGCCCCGTCCTCGCTGTTGAACTTGCACCAGCCCCCGTGCTCCTTCACGATGGCCTGGGCCCGGTACAGCCCAAAGCCGTGGAAGCCGGCCTTGCCAGTGGAAAAGAGGAATCCCCGCTTGGGCTTCTTTTTTCCGGCGGAGTTCAGCATGTGAAAATAGAGCATCGTCCCCTTCATCCGCAAAAGGATGCGGATAAAGGGCTCTCCCGCCGCTTCCCGGCAGGCCTCCACGGCGTTGTCCAGCAGGTTGCCCAGCAGAACGCTCAGCTCCACATCGGTAAGCGCCAGCTCCTCCGGGACCTGGGCCTGCACCGTTACCGCGATCCGCTCCGCCCGGGCTTTGGCCAGCTTGGGGGAAAAGATGGCGTCTACCGTGATGTTTCCGGTTTTCAGCAGGGAGTCCACGCTTTGCAGCTGCTGGTCCAGCTGTTGGATATAGCGCAGGGCCCGGTCCGCCTCCCCGGCTTCCAGCTGGCCCTTTAGTGCCTGCAGATGATGGTGGAAATCGTGCTTATAGCCCCGCATCTCCTTATAAATGCCGCGCACCTCGTCCAGATGGCGGCGGGCCTGCTCCTCCTGGCGCTCCACCAGCCGCAGATAGGTCTTCCTCCGCATAGCTCCCCCTCAGTTCCATTCGATAAACGCCCGGTTGACGCCGTCGTATTTTCCCCGGGCCAGAGGCAGCTCCACGCCGTTTTCCAGGGTGACAGAGGACCTTCCGATCCGAACCACCGCCCGCAGCGAGACCAGGTAGGAGCGGTGGGTCCGGTAAAAGGCCGGGCTGACGGCCCGAAGCCTCTCCTCAAAGGCGGAAATGCTCTCCTTAAGCCGGAGCTCCCCTGTCCGGGTGTGGACGACCACGTCATGCCGGAAGGATTCCACATACAAAATGTCCGGCTCATAGAGCTTGACGCTCTCCCCGCCGCTGAAGACCACCAGGGAGGGCGGCTCCCGGCTGAGCCGGGCGGCGGCCTTGTCCAGCACCTGAAACAGCTTCTGCCGGGACACGGGCTTGACCAGGTAGTGCAGGGCGTCCACCTCGTAGCCCTCCCCGGCAAACTCGAAGTGGGAGGTGACGAACACGATTTCCGCCCGGCTTCCAGCGGCGCGCAGGGACTTTGCCAGGTCTATGCCAGAGGTCTTTCCCATTTCCACGTCCAGCAGAAGCACGTCGAAGGCCCCGCCCTCCCAGGCGAACCACAGGGCCTCCGCGCTGGGGAAAACCTCCGCCGCGCAGGGAATCCCCCTCTCCCCACTCCAAGAGGCCACGGCGGCCCGCAGGGCCTCCGCCTGCTCCGGCTCGTCGTCGCATACCGCCGCACGATACATGGAATGTCCGCCTCCCCCCATCAATGGACCGCCCGGCAGCCCGAAAAGCGGCTTTCTCAAGCTGCGGAGCCTGCTTTGGCCTCACGCTTTTGCCTTTGGCGAACCGTTGCGGCCTAGAAGCCAACAAAAAGCCTGTTTGGCGTCTTTACGCCCCGGGCTTAAAGCTGTCCTTGAGCTTTACGGAGCGGTTGAATACCAAGCTGCCGGGCTTGCTGTCCTTGCTGTCGGCGCAGAAATAGCCCTGGCGCATGAACTGGTAGCTCTCCCCCGGCTTGGCGGCGGCCAGAGAGGCCTCCGCCTTGCAGCCGTCCAGCACCTGGAGGGAATTCGGGTTGAGATGCTCCAGGAAATCTCCTTCCTCCGGGTTTTCCGCGCTGAACAGGTTGTCGTAGACGCGGACCTGGGCGTCCACGGCGGTGCCGGCATCCACCCAGTGCAGGGTGGCGCCCTTGATCTTCCGGCCGTCCGCCGGGTCGCCGCCCCGGCTGTTGGGGTCATACTCCGCGGCAATCTCCGTCACATTGCCGTTCTCATCCGTCTCATAGCCTACGCACTTGATGATATAAGCTCCCTTCAGGCGGCATTCCGGCCCGCCGGGGTACAGGCGCTTGAACTTGGGCGCGGCCTCCGGCAGGAAGTCCTCCGCCTCCACCCACAGCTCCCGGGAGAAGCTGACCTCCCGGGTCCCGTCCTCCGGGCGGTTGGGGTTGTTCTCCACCGTAAAGGTCTCGGTTTTATCCGCCGGGTAATTGGTAATCACCAGCTTCACCGGGCGCAGCACCGCCATAACCCGGCGGGCCGTCTCGTTCAAGTCCTCCCGCAGGCAGTGCTCCAAAAAGCCGTATTCCACCGTGGAGGACGCTTTGGAGACGCCGTTGCGCTCGGAGAAATTCCGGATGGCCCGGGGGGTGTAGCCCCGGCGGCGCAGGCCGCACAGGGTGGGCATGCGGGGGTCGTCCCAGCCGTCCACATAGCCGCCCTCCACCAGGGCGCGCAGCTTGCGCTTGCTCATGACGGTGTAGTTGATGCCCAGCCGGGCGAACTCGATCTGCCTGGGCTTGGAGGGCAAGGTCACGTTCTCGATCACCCAGTCGTAGAAGGGACGGTGGTCCTCGAATTCCAGGGAGCACAGGGAATGGGTAATGTGCTCCATGGCGTCCTCAAAGGGGTGGGCATAGTCGTACATGGGATAGATGCACCACTTGTCGCCGGTGCGGTGGTGGGTCTTGCGGTTGATCCGGTAGATCACCGGGTCCCGCATGTTGAAGTTGCCGGAGGCCAGATCGATCTTGGCCCGCAGGGTCATGCGGCCGTCCTCGAACTCCCCGGCCCGCATCCGGCGGAACAGGCTGAGGCTCTCCTCCTTGGGCCGGTCCCGGTAGGGGCTCCGGGCGGGGGTGGTCAGGTCGCCGCGCATCTCCTTCATCTGCTCCTGGGAGAGCTCGCACACATAGGCCAGGCCCTTTTCGATCAGCTCCTCCGCGCCCCGGTACATGTCCTCAAAGTAGTCGGAGGCATGGTAGAACCGGTCGCCCCAGTCATAGCCCAGCCAGTGGATGTCCTCCTTCATGCCGTTGACGAACTCCTCGTCCTCCTTGACCGGGTTGGTGTCGTCCATGCGCAGGTTGCACACGCCGCCAAAGCGCTCCGCCGCGGAAAAGTTCACGTAAATCGCCTTCGCGTGGCCGATGTGCAGATACCCGTTTGGCTCGGGGGGAAACCGGGTGTGGACCTGCATCCCCTCGGTGCGCCCGCCGGGAGCCAGGTCTTCCTTAATAAAGTCGTCGATGAAATTGGTGGAAGCCACTTCGTTATAATTGATTTCACTGCTCATTTTGATTCCTCGTTTCATAGAGTTTGGGGTAATGCTGCCGCCGCTCATTCCGGTCCCATTGTCGCAGCCCCAAGCTCTCGTAAAAGGACGGCCAGCGCCGCCTGCCTTTCTGATTCATATTCTTCCCTCGTTTATCCTTTCTTACGCGCCCTTTCGGGTTTGCCTAAAAAGCCGAAAGCGCCGCCTTTTGCCCGCGGCCTAGCGGCTTCCGCCTTAAAGCCGCCAGGCGCATGGCAAAAATCCGGCTTTCCTCCGGTTTTAAAACGGACTCTAGGCCAGCTTTTCCAAGCCCAGCCGCAGGCGGCGCAGGGATTCCTCCCGGCCCAGCACGGCGAGAATCTCCATGGCGCCGCCGGGGGTGACCATGGTTCCGGCGGCGGCGATGCGCACGGGCCACAGCAGCGTGCCGTTTTTCACCTCCAGCCTTTGGGCCAGCTCCATCAGGCTGTCATGGATGGAGTCCAGCTCCCAGGCGGGAAGCGCCTCCAGCACCTCCAGGGCGGCCCGGATCATGGCCGGGGAATTCTCCAAATTGGTCTTGGACTTCTTGTTCACAAAGAAGTCCCTGGGATAGTCCGGCAGCTCCCGGAAGAAGCCGAGAAGCCCCGGAATTTCCTGGAACTTGGTAAGCCTGGCCCGCAAAATGCCGTCCAGCACCTCCCAGGGCTTGTCCTCCTCCCCGAAGACCTCCCGGTAATAGGGCATGGCGTGGGAGCGGAAGGCCTCGGGCTCCATGCGCTTGATATACTCGGCGTTAAACCAGCTGAGCTTGTCATAGTCAAACACAGCGGGGGACTTGCTGATGCCGTCCACGGAAAAATGCTCTACCAGCTCCTGCAGGCTGAAAATCTCCTGGTTATCCTTGGGAGCCCAGCCCAGAAGGGCGATATAGTTGGTGATGACCTCCGGCAGATAGCCGTCCGCCACCAGCCCCTCAAAGCTGGTGGAGCCGTGGCGCTTGGCCAGCTTGCTCACAGAGCCGTCCTCGTTGCGGCCCATGATCAGCGGCAGGTGGATGTAAGTGGGCGGCTCCCAGCCAAAGGCCTGGTAGAGCAGCTGGTATTTGGGCGTGGAGGTGAGAAATTCGCAGCCTCGGGCCACATGGGTCACCCCCATCAGGTGGTCGTCAATGACGTTGGCGAAATTATAGGTGGGGTAGCCGTCGGCCTTCAGGAGCACCTGGTCCTCGATCTCCTTATTCTCAATGGTGATCTCCCCAAACACCGCGTCCTGGAAGCTGGTGGCCCCCTCTAGGGGCATTTTCTGGCGGATCACATAGGGCGTCCCGGAGTCCAGCAGCCGCTTGACCTCCTCCTGGGGCAGGTCCCGGCAGTGGCGGTCGTAGCCGGTAAAAGCGTCCTCTGTTTTCAGGCTTTCCAGACGCTCCTTGGTGCAGAAGCAGTAGTAGGCCTTCCCCTCTTCCACCAGCTGTTGGGCGTAGGGGCGGTAGGTATCCAGCCGCTGGCTCTGAACATAGGGCGCGTAAGGCCCGCCGATGTCCGGGCCCTCATCGTGCCGGAGCCCCACCCGCTTGAGGGTGTTGTAGATAACGTCCACCGCGCCCTCCACCAAGCGCTCCTGGTCCGTGTCCTCGATCCGCAGGAGGAAGTCCCCCCCTTGGCTTTTGGCGGTGAGGTAGGCGTACAATGCCGTTCTAAGGTTCCCCACATGCATAAACCCCGTAGGGCTGGGGGCAAATCTTGTTCTGACTGTACTCATTTGGGTTTCCTCTTTCCTGGTAAATCATCGTTTCCTTATATATTACAACAAATTGCCGCCATTGGCAAGAAAAATTCCTGCGGACAGGGAAGTTCCATTTCGAACCCCCCAGGGCGCTCCCGGCGGTTGCAAGGCGGGCGGGCTTATGGTATAATGTACGCGGCAGGAGCCCGGAGGGACAACGAAGCCTATTCCTGCCGCGTACCGGACGACGTCACACGGATTTTTTCATGATGCAGAAATGCGGCGCATGCCCTTCTGTCCGCGCCGCCGCCCACACCAAAGGAAAAGAGGAATACCATGCGCAAGCTCACCGCCGGAATTTTGGCCCATGTGGACGCCGGGAAGACCACCCTTTCCGAGGCCCTGCTCTATCAGGGGGGCGCCATCCGGGGCCTGGGCCGGGTGGACCACGCCGACGCCTTTTTGGACACCCACCAGCTGGAACGGGAGCGGGGCATCACCATTTTTGACAAACAGGCGGTCCTGACCCTGGGGGACCTGGAGATGACCCTGGTGGACACCCCCGGCCATGTGGACTTTGCCGCGGAGGCCGAGCGGGTCCTGCAAATATTGGACTGCGCCATTCTGGTGGTCTCCGGGCCGGACGGCCCCCAGGGGCACACCCTCACCCTCTGGCGGCTGCTGGAGCGCCGCCGGGTGCCGGTATTCCTGTTCCTCAATAAGATGGACCAGCCCGTGGACCGGGAGGCGCTGCTGGAAAAGCTCCGGTCCAGCCTCTCCCCCGCCCTGCTGGATTTTGGGGATTTTGGTTCCAACGCCTTTTGGGAGGCGGCCGCCTTGGAGGACGAGGCCGCTCTGGAAGAGTATTTTGAGTCGGGGGCCCTGTCCGACGCCACCCTGCGCCGTTTGGTGGAGGAGCGGCGCTGCTTCCCCTGCCTCTTCGGCTGCGCCTTGAAAGCCCAGGGCGCGGCGGAGCTGCTGGACGCTTTGCGGCGCTTCGCCCCCCGGCCCGAGTACGGGGACGAATTCGGGGCAAAGGCGTTTAAAATCTCCCGGGACCCCCAGGGCGCGCGGCTGACCCATATGAAGATTACCGGCGGAAGCCTGCGGGTCAAGGAAGTGCTGGACCTGCCCGGCGGCGGGGAAAAAGTGGACCAGATCCGGATCTATTCCGGGGCCAAGTTCACGGCGGTCCAGGAGGCGGAGGCCGGGACCGTCTGCGCCGTGGCGGGGCTTAGCGGCACATACCCCGGCCAGGTCTTGGGGGCCCAGGCGGCGGGCGCGCCTCCCGTGCTGGAACCGGCCCTTTCCTACCGGCTGATTCTGCCCCAGGGGGTCCCGGCCAACAGCGTGCTGCCCCAGCTCCGCCAGCTAGCCGAGGAGGACCCCCAGCTCTGCCTGGAATGGAACGAGGCCCTGGGGGAAATCCACCTGCGGCTGATGGGCCGGGTCCAGGCGGAGATCTTGCAGCGGATCATCGCCCAGCGCTTCGGCCTGGACGTGGAATTCGGCCCGGGCCGGGTGGTTTACAAGGAGACCATCGCCGCCCCGGTGGAAGGGGTGGGCCATTTCGAGCCTTTGCGGCATTACGCGGAGGTCCACCTGCTGCTGGAGCCCCTGCCCCGGGGCAGCGGGCTGCAATTCGCCAGCGCCTGCTCCGAAGACGTGCTGGAGCGGAACTGGCAGCGGCTGGTGCTGACCCATTTGGAAGAAAAGACCTATAAAGGCGTGCTCACCGGGTCGGCCATTACGGATATGAAGATCAGCCTGCTCATTGGCCGGGCCCATGAAAAGCACACCGAGGGCGGCGACTTCCGCCAGGCCACCTACAGGGCGGTGCGCCATGGGCTGATGAAGGCCCGGTCCATTTTGCTGGAGCCCTGGTACGCCTTGCGGGCCGAGCTGCCAACCCCCAGCCTGGGCCGGCTTCTCACGGACCTGCAGCGCATGGGCGGCGAGGCGGAAACGCCCCAGGCTGTAGGTGAAGAGACCGTGCTTAACGCCCATGTGCCTGTGGCAGCCTTTGGCAACTATGCCGCGGAGCTGGCCGCCTACACCAAGGGCCTGGGCCGGCTGTCCTGCACCGTGGAGGGGTACCGGCCCTGCCAGAACCAGGAGGAGGTTGCCGCCGCCATCGGCTACAACCCGGACCAGGATGTGGACGACCCGGCGGGCTCGGTGTTCTGCTCCCATGGGGCGGGGATTCTGGTGCCCTGGCAGGAGGTGGAAGCCCACATGCACCTGCCCGGCCTGGCCCGGCCCGCTCCCCAGCCGGAGGGAGAAGCCGCCCCTTTTGAGAGTCCAGGCCCCCGGTCCGCCCCGCCCAAGGGGAGCCTGGAACAGGACGCGGAGCTGCTGGCCATTTTCCAGCGCACCTATGGGGAGGTGAAGCCCCGGTCCTTTCTGCCCCGGGCGGCGGACGCGGACTCCCTGCCGGATCATGTGGAGGTCCCCCTGCCGGACCTGGGCCCGGAGTACCTGCTGGTGGACGGCTACAATATGATCTTTGCCTGGGAGGACCTGAACCGGTTGGCAAAGGCCGACCTGGAAGCGGCCCGGGGGGCGCTGATGGACCTGCTGAGCAACTACGCGGGCTACCGGAAGAACCGGGTGATTCTGGTCTTCGACGCCTACAGGGTGCCCAAGGGCACGGGCAGCGTGTTCCGCTACCACAACATCCATGTGGTGTACACCAAGGAGGCCGAGACGGCGGACGCCTACATTGAAAAGGCCAGCTACCGGCTGACCCGGGAACAGCGCCGGGTGCGGGTGGCCAGCGCGGACTTTGCCGAACAGCTGATTATTCTGGGCCACGGCGCTCTGCGGGTCTCGGCCCGGGAGCTGCGGCTGGAGGTGGAGCACACCCAGGGGGAGATTTCCGCCATACTGGAGGAAAAGCGCCGGGGCTTGCGGGGCGCTACCCTAGGGGAAGCCGCGGGCCTAAAAAGCGGACCGCTTAAGTAAACCACTCCGAGGTTGATTAGCGCAAATATTCGCGGTCCAGGTGCGTTAGGCACCTGGCAGAGCGCGAGACAGAGTCTCGCGGCCTTGCCGTAGGGCGCGTCCTTTGCGCCCGGAGGCCATACAATACTCTCAAAGGGCCGTCGGGGTCTCGCCTGCCAGCTCGGTCGGTTCGCAGCTTGGTCTGCTGTACTTGGCTATGCCAAGTACCTGGCAGAACGCTCACCCCTCTTCGGGACGCAGTCCCGACCCAAGCATCCGCTAAGTAATACCCTATCGCCACACATTCGCAAAAGGAGGCCCATTATGAACGAACTGGTCCGGCTCCCCGCCCCCCTGCTGGCCTGGTACCGGCAAAACGCCCGGACCCTCCCCTGGCGCAGCGACCCCACCCCCTACCATGTGTGGCTCTCGGAGATCATGCTCCAACAGACCCGGGTGGCCGCGGCGCTGGAGTTTTACCGGCGCTTCTTGGAGGCGCTGCCCACGGTGGCCCATCTGGCCCAATGCCCCGAGGACCGGCTGATGAAGCTCTGGCAGGGCCTGGGCTACTACAGCCGGGCCCGAAACCTCCAAAAGGCCGCCCGACTCATCATGACAGAGCACGGCGGAATATTCCCCCGCTCTCTGGAGGACATCCGGGCCCTGCCGGGCGTTGGGGAATACACCGCCGGGGCCATTGCCTCCATCGCCTTCCAGCAGCCCGTGCCCGCCGTGGACGGCAACGTGCTCCGGGTGCTCAGCCGCCTGGAGGACGACCACCGGGACGTCGCCTCCCCCGCCTGCAGGCGGGAAGCTGCCGCCGCCCTTCAAAAGGTACTGCCCCGGGACGCGCCGGGAGATTTCAACCAGGCCCTTATGGAGCTGGGGGCGCTGGTCTGCCTGCCCAACGGCGCGCCCCTGTGCGCCGCCTGCCCGGCCGGGGATTTCTGCGCGGGGCGTCTGGCGGGCACGGCCCAGGACCTGCCGGTAAAGGCGCCCAAAAAGCCCCGCAGGGTGGAGGAACGGACGGTTTATCTGGTGGTCTGGCAGGGACGCGTCGCCCTGCGCCGCCGCCCCAAGAAGGGCCTGCTGGCGGGCCTCTGGGAATACCCCAACGAGCCCGCGCCCTGGGACTGCCCCGTGGCGGGCCCCGTGCGTCCGGCGGGCGGCGCGAAGCACGTGTTCAGCCACATAGAATGGCGCATGGCCGGGTACCGGGTGGACGCGGCGGGCCCCGGCCTGCCGGAAGGCTGGGTATGGGCCAGTCCTGCCCAGCTGGCGGAAAAGTACCCCCTGCCCAGCGCCTTTGCTGGGTTTCAAGAGGCGGTGGACGCCGCCTTACGCGGGGAAAAATGAAAAACGCCCCTCCCCTTTTTAGGGGACTGGGCGTTTTTTTTGCGGGCTGTTTGAAGCTCCTTTGACGGCGGGGTCCGTCATCGCGGCCCCCCTCCCCCCGTCCGGCGGATGGTTTGGGCCATCTCCTGCAAGCGGGGCAGGGCATAGGCGAAGAACTCCTGATAAGCCGGACAGAAGTAATTGCCGCCAGCCTCCAAAGGCTCCCGGTCCCGGCGGCAGCCTCCCCGGCAGAGAGGGGCGAACCGGCATTCCCGGCACTCCTCCCGGCCCTGGCGGCCCTCCGCCAAAAAGCGCTGGGCGGTTTCGCACCCGGTCAGCTCGCGGAAGCCGTGCTCACGGATGTTTCCCAGCCGCCACTGGTCCAGACAGTAGAAGTCGCAGGGGTAGACCGATCCGTCGGCTTCCACCACGTTTTGGATGGCGCACCGCCCTCCCAGCCCGCAGCTCTCCGGCCTCCGGCCCAGCAGCATGCCCAATAGGTTTTCAAAATAGCGTATGTAGATGAACCGCCCCGCCGTAACGTCCCGATGCCACAGGTCGAACAGGGTCTTTAAAAACTTGGCGTATTTCTCCGGGGTCAGGGAATAGGGCGAGGCCCCCCGCTCCTCCCCCAGCGGGTCCAGGCAGGGGATGTACTGCTGGTAGAGCAGGCCGGAGCGCCGGTAGAAGCGGTATGTTTTGGCAATGCTGTCCGCTGTCTGGCCGGTCACCACGGTGAGAAGGTTGAACTCCACCTGATGGGCCTGGAGCTTCTGCGCGGCCCGCAGCACCCGGTTAAAGGTGCCCCCGCCCTCCGGGTCCAGCCGGTTCTGGTCGTGCACGTCCTTGACGCCGTCCAGGGAGAGCCCCACCAAAAAGCGGTTTTCATGGAGGAATTCCGCCCACTCGCCGTCAATCCCCATGCCATTGGTCTGGATGGAATTGGCGATCTCCACATGGCGCGCATTGTACTTCTTTTGCAGCTCCACCGCCTTGCGGTAGAAGTCCAGCCCCCGCAGGGTGGGCTCGCCCCCCTGGAAGCCGAAAGAGCAGAAGCCCCCGGCGTATTCCAACGCCTTTTTGATCAAAATTTCCAAGGTCTCCTCAGACATGAAGCCATAGGAGAAGGTCTCGCGGTTTGCCTGCTCGTCGTGGTAGAAGCAGTAGCGGCACCGCAAATTGCACGCCCCGGACGAGGGCTTTATCAAAAGATTTAACGCCGGCATACGCGCCTCCTTTCTTAGTCTGCCGTCCTAAAACCTGGCCAGACGGCACCGCCGGGGCACACAGGGAGGAGGGACAGCAACAGGAAAGGGAAGCCACTTCTTTTTGGAAGCCGCTTCCCCGTTTCATCTGGTTTCCAGCCCTATTTTTTAATGGAATGCCTGATGAGGAACGTGCCCGATCCCGCTACCTTTGACGCGGAGCTACCGCGTATGCCGTACAATGGACATGCGTATTTGATTGCGCCTACTCCAAAACTATCATAGACTTCCATGTTTGCGTTATAATCCAACTGGCGGTCCGGATAATAAATGTTTCGAAACCCGATGTTGCATTTAGTGCAAGTGACAAGCCCCGTAACCAACAGATTGACCATATTCCAGCTTTCTCTCTCCCGCAGCCGCTATTTGATAAAAATCGGGAGTAAGGTTCGTTGAGCTGGGCACTGGCAGGGCTGCTCCCGTGTTGACCTCGCGGATCACTTCAAAGTCATCGTTAGCGGAAGTGGGGGATGCTACACTCTCAGCCGCCCCGGCATCTGCGTCTGTCTTCTCATCAAGATGCTCGATAATCTGCCCATAGTCCCACCCGGGAAAGACCTCGCTAAACGTGGGCAGAATACTGAATTCCTTTTTTACCGCATTCGCTTTTACGCCAATCACGGAATCCCCACGCCAACTTCTAGTGTAAATGATCACGCCCCTGGCATCCAGAATCTTTTTTTGCATTTCCGCATTAGCCTGCTCAAGATCCATATAGGCCAGCCGGTAGGTTTCATCATCAACATCACTGAGAGCGACCGCTTCATTTTCCTGCACTTCCTGATAGCCCTGATCCAGATACTGCTGCCGGATCAGCTCGTTGGCTTCATCCGCAGCCCGAATCAAATCCGCCTCTTGATCAGAGTCTGGTTCGGGCAAATCCGGGATGCCGCTTAAAACATCCATGGCTGTCTTTGCAACGGCTTCCTCCGCAGAGGCAGTTTTCTCGGGCGCCGCGGAGGCAAATCCGGTTGCAAGGCACAAAAGGACTAAAGTGAGACAGACTGCAACGAGCTTTTTCATAAAAAGAACCTCCTTTGATTGGTATATGATAAATATATCGCAGATGGAAGTTTTTGTCAATCGGTCTTTTGGCTTTTTTTACAATTATCTCGCCTGTTTTTTCACAAAAGTCTACACCGTAGAAAAAACCGCTCAGTCCGAGCTCTGTCCCCGCTGCAGCCTGGTGTGGACCGCCGTGCGCAGCAGCCGGTAGGCCACGGCGGTCAAGGGGGTGCCGATCCAGATGCCGGTGATGCCCAGCACGCCGCCCCAGAACAGCACCGCGAACAGCGTCCACACCGGCGGCAGGCCGATGGAGGACCCCACCACCCGGGGATAGATCAGGTTGCCCTCCAGCTGCTGCAAAATGATCAGGAAGATCAGGAAGATCAACGCGTCGATGGGATGGACCAGCAGCAAGATAAAGGCCCCCACCGCCGCGCCGATGTAGGCCCCCAGAATGGGGATCAGCGCCCCCAGGGCCACCACCGAGGAGATGAGCAGGGCGTAGTCCAGCCCCAGCACGCACATGCCCAGGTAGCACAGCACCCCCAGAATCACGCACTCGGCCAGCTGCCCCTGGATGAAGGAAAAGAAGATCCGGTTGCTCAGCCGCCCCACCCGCGCCAGGGTGGCCGCGGCCTTGCGGGGCAGAAAGGCCCGCAGGGTGTCCTTAACGCCCCGGATGAGCTTCTCCTTGCCAAAGAGCATGTACAGGGAGAAGATGAAGCCCATCACCACCGAGAAAAGCCCGGAGGCCAGGTTCACCGTGACATTGAACAGGGAGGAGAGCAGGTTGGAGGTGAACTGGGTCAGGTCGCTGAGCAGAGAGGTCCAGTTGAAGCCCGCCAAAAACTCCGTCACAAAGGTCAGGTCGTTCTCCTGGGCGAAGCGGTTGGCCCAGGCCACCGCCCGGTTGACGATGGCCGGGGCGTTCTGCTGGATGTAGACCGCCAGGCCGCTGACGGACTCCGCCAGGCCGGGGATGATGAAGAAGCAGATGAACACCCCCACCAGCAGCACCACGATGTAGGCCAAGGCC
Source organism: uncultured Oscillospiraceae bacterium (assembly GCA_948471095.1). Lineage (GTDB taxonomy): Bacteria > Bacillota > Clostridia > Oscillospirales > Acutalibacteraceae > Acutalibacter. Next base: position 9,397 of record CAOKRG010000008.1, on the reverse strand, counting down.
ACGGCCAGGGGCCGCTTTGCCCGGGCCCAAAGCTTGGATTTGTGCTTCGCGAAGGGCTTAAACGCCACATGCTCGAAAAAGTGCACGAACACGTTGAGCACGTAGGCCACGGCCATGCCCCCGAACACCGGGGCCAGCGTATTGAACAAGGTGCACAGCGCCCCCCAAACCTGGTCGAAGCGCAGCACCGCCAAGATCATAAGCACGGCGAAGGCAATTAGGAAACACCCCTGCCGCACGATTCCCTTTTCATCCATATCCTTCCAGCTCATAGCGGCTTCTCCTTTGGTTTCATTTCCCCCGGCCCGGTTAGGTTTTGGTTTGGAACACCGAACGGCACTTCTGGCAGGTCACCTGGATTTTCCCCCGCCCCCGGGGGGCCCGAAGCTGCTGGCGGCAGTGGGGGCATTTAAAGTACTTGTAGCTTTTGCGCTGGCTCCACTTGAGCTTCTGTAGCCGGAACCACCCGGCTGCCGGCCCCCAGAACCGCAGGAAAAACGCGTACTCCCGCTGGCGGGCGGGAAGATTGCGGGAAAAGGTGCGGAACAGCGCGTAAATGTACGCCCCATTGGCCACAAAGACCAGGGGCCAGAACCACAGGCTGCCAATCAGCGACAGGACCAGGCCCAGCACCAGGAGAAACAGGTTCAGCTGATCCGTGCCATAGCGGCCATACAGGAAACGTTGGAGCTTTTGATACCACATACCATCAAGACCCTTCTTCGGTTGATACCTATAGTATAACCCGCCCCGAACGGTTTTTCAACCGGCTGGGAAGAGGATTCATGGTTATTTTACAAATGACTTTCCCGGGCTGGGCCCAGGCGCATAAACGCCCGGGCGGCGTCCCACACTAAGGCCATGAAACCATATGCCGATTCCATCAAACGGGCCCTGGGGGCCGCGGGCCTGACCGGGCTGGCCCTCTGCGCGGTCTATGCCGCCTTCGGCCTGTTCCCCTTTGGCCCCAACACCCTCTCCTGGGGGGATATGTCCCAACAGGCCGTCCCCCTGCTCATGCAGCTCAAGGACGTGCTCGCCGGCCGCTCCGGCCTGTTCCTCAACCTGCAGAACGCCGGGGGCATGAGCTTCTGGGGGGTGCTCTTCTTCTTTTTGGCCAGCCCCCTGCATCTGCTGGCAGTCTTTGTGGAAAAGGGAGATCTCTACCTTCTGGTCAATGTGCTGGTGCTGCTGAAGCTGGCCCTGGCCGCCGGGGCCGCCTCCTGGTTCTTTTCCGCCGAAGCCCCGGGCCTGGCCCTGCCCGCCCACCTGTCCCTCTGCCTGGGCTACGGCCTTTGCGGCTATGGGCTGCTCTACTACCAGAACCTGGTCTGGCTGGACGTGCTGGCCCTGTTCCCCCTGGTGATGCTGGGCTTCCTCCGGCTGGCCCAAGGCGGCGGGGGCGGGCTTTTCACCGGGGCGCTGGCCCTCACCATTGGGATAAACTACTACCTGAGCTACATGGTGCTGCTGGGACTGGTGCTCTTTGCCGGGGTCTTTCTGGCCGTGTACGTCCCGGCCCGGTCCCGGCGGCGCTTTGCGGGGCGGCTGGGCCTGGGCGCGCTGACCGCCCTGGGTCTGACCGCCTTGGTGTGGCTTCCGTCCTTGGTCCAATGCCTGGCCTCGGCCCGCACTGGCCCCGGCACGGCGGGGACCGTGGGCGGGGGCGGCTTCTGGCCCCGGCTGACCACCACCCTCCCCATGCTGTTCTGCACTGCGGGGGCGGCAGCGGGCCCGCTGCTGTTTTGGGGCCGTCCCATGCCCCCCAAGGCCCGGGCCGCCGCCCTGTGCTGGGGGCTTACCGTTCTGCCCCTTTGCGTGGACCCGATCAACCGCCTATGGCACTTGGGCAGCTACCAGGCCTTTCCCGCCCGGTACGGCTACATGCCGGTTTTCTTCGGCCTCTGGCTGCTGGCCCAGCGCCTGGCCGAAGCCCCCAGCCCAGCCTCCCCCGCCCCCTGGAAGGGCCGGAGGCTTCTCCCGGCCGCCGCTGCCGCCGGGCCGCTGCTGGCCGGGGCCTGGGTGCTGGCCTTCCGCTTTCCGGAGGCCAGCGGCTACACCTCTTCCCTCTGGGTGGACAAGGACGCCTTTTGGGCGCTGGGCGTGCTGTGGCTGGCCGCTCTGGGAGCGGTGCTTTTGGCGGCGCTCTGCCAAAAACGGGGCGGGGCGGGCCCCCGGCTCTGGGGCTGGGTGCTGTTGGGCGCCGCCCTGGCTCAAGGGCTCTGCCAGTCCGCCTGCTTCGTGGGCTCCGCCGCCCATCTTCCCACCGTCCAGGCCGTGGTGGAGGCCCCTCCCCCGGCGGATTCCGGCCTGTACCGGGTGAAGCCCCGGGAGAAGCGGTTTCCCGTCAACCTGCTGGGCGGGATGGGCCTGCCCACCTTCTGCCACTACACCTCCCTGACCGGCCAGGACCTGCTGCCCGCCCTGCGCCGCCTGGGCTACTCCGGCTACTGGATGGAGTCCACGGGCTCCAGCGGCGCCCGGCTGAGCGACCGGCTGCTTTCCATCCGCTATGCCCTGGAAGGGGACCTGACCTGGACCTCCACCGGCGCGGGGAATTTGGGCCTGCTGGTTCCCGCCGGGGCCCTGCCGGAAGAGCTGCCGGAAGGAAGCCGCCCCTCCATCCAAAACCAGCTTTTCAAACTTCTGACCGGCCAAAACGAGCCCGCCTTCCGCGCCTATGCCCCCGCTGGCGGGGAGCTGGACCAAAGCGGCGGGAAGTACCGGCTCCGGGCCGGGACATACCGGTGGAGCGTGGAGGTGAACGCCCCGGAGACCCTCTATTTCGACGCCTTCGACCAGGCCACCACCCGGCTGCGGGAGGAAATCAACGGCTGCTTCCGCGTCACGGTCAACGGGCGGGAGCTGCCAGCCTACCCCTCGCAAAGCTCCAACGGCATTTTGGAGCTGGGGCATTATGAAAACCAGCGGGTTACAGTGGAGGTGCAAGTGAGCCGAGAGGTGGAGCTGGCCTCCTTCGGGGTGTGGGGGCTCAGGGACTCCGCCCTGGAGGAGCTGGACCAGGCCCTGGGCGGCGCGGCGTTCCAGTTCCGGCAGGACCGGCTGGAGGGGACCGCCCAGGGCGGGGACGGGCGGGCGCTGTTTTTGTCCATCCCCTGGAGCGCCGGCCTGCGGGTGGAGGTCAATGGAGAGGCCGTCCGGCCCCGCCGGGTGCTGGGCTGCTTTTTGGAGGTCCCCCTGCCCTCAGGCCCCTGCCGCGTCTCCCTGTGGAACCGTCCGCCCGGGCTCGCCCTGGGGGCGCTCCTTTCCGCCCTGACGCTGCTGGGGCTGGCGCTCCGGCCCCTTTTGCGCCTGACCCCCGCCCGGGAAAGCCTGCTGCGGTTTTGGCTTCGCGCCGCCCCCCGGCTGCTACGGGCGGCCGCAGCAGCGGCATTGGCGCTGGTCTATATCCTGCCGCCGCTGCTCTGGGCTTTTTTCGGATGAGGATAACGCGCCGGAAATATTAACTCTGCAAGTTAATAGGAAGCAATATCCGCGGTCCAGGAGCTTACAACATTCGCTTCGCGAAGTTGGCACCTGGCAGGGTTCTTAGGGGGTGAGCGTCTGCCGGGTACTTGGCAAAGCCAAGTACAGCAGACCACGCCGCGAACATGAGTTGGCTTCGCCAACTCAGCCGAGCCGGCAGGCGAGACTCCAAACCGTACTTTTACAAGGCCGCAGGCCCCTTCGGGACGACTTGGCGCAGCCAACGTCATGACTTGGCAGAGCCAACGTCATAAGTCCCGACCCAAGCCTCCCCATTGTTCAGCGGCTTCACATAACCAAAAAGGCCCCTCCGGTTTTCCGGAAGGGCCTTTCCCTATGCCATGGCGGTCTGGATGGCGTCCAGCACGGTGTCGAAGTCCGCCTCGGTGACCAGCAGGCTGATCTCCACCTCGGAGGTGGTAATCAGCCGCAGGTCCGCCTTGGTGCCCGCAATGGCCCCGAACACCTTGGCCGCAATACCCGGCGTGTTCTTCATGGCCGGGTCATACACGGAAATTTTGTGGTTCACCGAGCTGACGATCACGTTCACCTGGGCCTCCCGCTTCAGCCGGGTGGTAAAGGCCAGCACGTCCACCAGGTCGTTGTCCGAGATGGTGAAGGAGAGCCCGGTAAAGGCCCCGTGGGTGGGGGCCATGGAGATCATATCAATGTTGATATCGTACTGGGATATGGAGTCGAAAATTTTCGCGATGGACCCCACTTCGGCGGGAAAGCCCACCAGCGTGACCAAAGTGATGTTGTCCACCGTGCTGATTACGGTACTGGCGCTCATTTTCTTCTTCCTTTCTCTGGGAAGCGGCCTGGGCGCGCTCCCTGTTCTGTGGGACCTAGCCAAAGGGCGCGTTTTTTTAGTCATACGGAGTGGCCTCCGGCGGTTTAGGGGCTCTGCCCCTGAAACCCCCGCCACTTTTGAAAAAGTGGACAAAACCTTTACTGGCTCGCTGCCTCCTCCCCCTCCGCAACTTTTGAAAAGGTGGCCTCTGCCAGGGACCGCGCACATTTGCTGCCAACAGCTGAGTGATAGTTCCTTGACTATGAATACAATTATCCGGCCTGCACCAGGTCCGCCATGTCGTAAAGCCCCGGCCCCCGGCCCGCCATAAAGACCGCGGCGTTCACCGCCCCGGCGGCGAACAGCTCCTTGGACTGGGCGGAATGGGACAGGGTGATCACCTCGTGGTCCCCGGCAAAAATGACCTGGTGCTCCCCCACGATGGTTCCGCCCCGCACGGAGTGGAGGCCGATTTCCCGGGGGTCCCGCTTCTTCCGCTGGGAGTGGCGGTCATAGGTATACTTCATGGCCCCGCCCCGGGCCTGGCTGACCGCGTCCGCCAGCATCAGCGCCGTGCCGCTGGGCGCGTCGATCTTCTGGTTGTGGTGGGCCTCCACGATCTCCACGTCGAAGCCCGGCCCCAGCACCCGTTCCGCCTGCCGGGCCAGCTCCATCAACAGGTTGATGCCCAGGGACATGTTCCGGGAATAGAACACCGGGAGCTCCCGGGCCGCGGCCTTGACCGCCCCGGCCTGCTCCGGGCTGTAGCCCGTGGTGCACAGCACGGCGGCCGTGCCGGGGCGGGCCCGGCAGAAGCCCAGAATGCCCTCCAAAGCGCTGGGATGGGAGAAGTCCACCACCACGTCCGCCGCCTCCTGAACCTCCCCGATGCTCCCGTAAACCGGAAAGCCCAGCTCGCCCCCCCGCGGGTCCACCCCGGCGGCAACGCGGCAGTCCTCCCGCTGGCCCACGAACCCCCGGACTGCCGCGCCCATTTTGCCGCCGCAGCCGCAGAGAAGAATATTGACCATTTTTATCATTCCTTTATCTTGGTTCTTTTCCTGGCAGTTTCTCAGAGGCTGATCAATCCGTGCTCCTGCAGCAGGTCCGTCATCCTCCGGCGCTTCTCGTCCGGCATGGTGGTCAGGGGCAGGCGGCAGTAGTTGGTGCGCAGCAGGCCCATCTGCCACAGGGCCTCCTTAATGGGGATGGGGTTCACGTCCATGAAGAAGCCGTCCATCAGGCCGATGTACTGGCTGTTCAGCTTCCGGGCCCCTTCCAGGTCCCCGTCCAGCACGTTCTGGACCAGCTGATGCATCACCCCGGGCAGGGCGTTGGAAAACACGGAGATGACCCCCTTGCCCCCCAGGGCCGTAATGGCCAGGGCCTGATTGTCCTCGCCGGAATAAACCGTCAGGTTATCCCCGCACAGGGCGATGGTCCGGACCACGGAGGCGGTGTCGCCGTTGGCCTCCTTGGTGGCCACAATGTAGGGGTTCTGGGACAGCGCCTGGTAGGTTTCGGGCAAAATGTTGCAGCCCGTGCGGCTGGGTACATTGTAGAGAATGCAGGGCATTTCCACACAGTCCGCAATGTAGTCGAAGCTCTCGATCAATCCCTTTTGAGAGGTCTTGTTGTAGTAGGGCGTTACCAGCAGCAGGCCCTCGACCCCCAGCTTTTTTGCCTCTAGGGACAGGTCCACGCAAAACCGGGTGTCGTTGCTGCCCGTGCCCGCGATGACCGGGACCCGGCCCCTGACCCGTTCTACAATGAATTCGATGGTCCGCAGATGCTCGGCGGAGCTCATGGTGGCCGCCTCGCCGGTGGTGCCGCAGGCAATGATGGCGTCCGTTCCGCCCGCAAGCTGGGACTCCACCAGCCGGTCCAGCTCCTCCCAGAGAATCTCCCCGCAGTGGTCAAAGGGCGTGACCAGGGCAGTGCCCACGCCGGTGAAGATGGTGTTTTTCATAGAGACAACCTCCCGAAAGAAAAGTGGTAGAGAATTGTATTTATGGCGTAAGTTCCGTGTGCTTTTGCAAGCATAGGGCTTTGGGGCTGAAACGGCCGCCGGCTTAAGAAACTTCTTGAAAGGAAGTTTCCGACTTCATTGAAAATGAAGTCGCAGAATCTTCAAGAACTTTTACACGTTTTGGAGGGGCGGAAACAGAAAGCTGGCCGCTCGGTTTGCAGCGTGCTGGCAGACACTCACCCGTGTTCAAAGGTCGCGGGGGAAGCGAGCCAGCAAAAGTTTTATACTTCCCGCCTCAAACCGAGCGCAAAGCTAACGCCTCACACTCACGATAAACGTGTAAAAGTTTCGTCCACCTTTTCAAAGGTGGCAGGGTGTGGGACGGAGTCCCACGGTCTTGCGCCGGAGGCTAGTCGAAGTACCCCAGCTTGCACAGCAGCTCCGCCATAAGGAGCCCGCCGCCCGCCGCGCCCCGCAGGGTGTTGTGGGAGAGGCACACGAACTTGTAGTCGTACTGGCTGTCTGGCCGCAGGCGGCCCGCCGAGATGGCCATGCCGCCCTCCAGGTCCCGGTCCAGCTTGGGCTGGGGCCGGTCGTTTTCCTCAAAATAGTGGATGAACTGCTTGGGGGCGCTGGGCAGGTCCAGCTCCTGGGCGGGGCCCCGGAATTCCTTCCACCGCCGGATGATCTCCTCCTTCTCAACCTTTTTCTCCAGGGAGAAGAACACCGCCGCCATGTGGCCGTCGCTGACCGGCACCCGCAGGCACTGGGAGGTAATGGAGGGCGCAGCGGCGTTTACAATCACTCCGTTTTCCACATGGCCCCAGATCTTTAAGGGCTCCTGCTCCGATTTCTCCTCCTCGCCGCCGATGTAAGGGATCACGTTGTCCACAATCTCCGGCATGGTCTCAAAGGTCTTGCTCGCGCCGGAAATGGCTTGGTAGGTGCAGGCCAGCACCTTGGTGACCCCTAAGTCCAGCAGGGGGTGGATGGCCGGGACGTAGCTTTGCAGGGAGCAGTTGCATTTTACGGCGATAAAGCCCCGCTTGGTCCCCAGCCGCTGGCGCTGGTGCTCGATGACCTGGTGATGGTCCGCGTTGAGCTCAGGAATGATCATGGGCACATCCGGGGTGCCGCGATGCTGCTTGTTGTTGGAAATCACCGGGCACTCCAGCTTGGCATAGGCCTCTTCCAGGGCCATAATCTCATCGGACTTCATGTTCACGGCGCAGAACACAAAATCCACCAGGGAGGCCACTTTCTCTTTGTCCGCCTGCGCGTCGTAAACCGGCAGCTTTGCCATATCCGCCGGAATGGGCTCCCGCATGGCCCAGCGGCCCGCCACGGCCTCCTCATAGGTTTTGCCTGCCGAGCTGGCGCTGGCGGCCAGGGCGGTCACCTTGAACCAGGGGTGGTCCTTCAAAATGGTGGTGAAGCGCTGGCCAACCATGCCAGTGCATCCGATGATCCCTACGTGATACTGTTTCATTTTAGGTTCCTCTCTTCCATGGAAGTATGGTTTATTCTTTCACCGAATGGTTCAATCTTTCCTCCACCCGGGCAATTTTGCGGGCCCGCTGGGCTTCTGCTTCCTTTTCTATGTGGAAAAGCAGCTTCATCTGGTCCAGCATAATTTCTACATCGGCAATCTCTTCGGCAATGTCCTCCAGGGTGCGCCTGCCCCGTTTGTGCTTGCACAGCGCGTCCTGCAGCTCGGCCATTTCTTCCAGCAGGCACAGGACCTGCGCCTCCCCGCCCCAAGTCTTTAAGGCCTTTTGAAAAACCGCCCGTTCCTTCTCTGTCATAGCCATTCTCCTTTTCCAATCTTCACAGGCCTTTCGCGGGGAGAATAAAAAAAACTGGTTGAAAACCCGCCGCCAATCCCCTATAATGGACATACCGCGAGGAAAGGCCCGCAAAAGGTCCATCATAAGCGGGAGGACAAGCCTCTGACAGCTTGCCGGGAGCCGCTCCTTTTGAAAAGCTGCCTGGATTCACTCTTTTATAATACCTTAGTTTTGCTTCCTTGTCAATTTTTTCAGCCGGGATATTCTATGAAATTTTTATGGGACTGGTGAACGCTATGCAGGAAAACACATTGAAGACGCACGATTTTTATTATGATCTGCCCCAGGAGCTGATTGCCCAAACCCCCGTGGAGCCTCGGGACGCTTCCCGGTTGATGGTCCTGGACCGGAGCACCGGCGGGGTGAGCCACCATCATTTTTATGAGATCGGCCAGTTTCTGCGCCCTGGCGACTGCCTTATCCTCAACGACTCCCGGGTGCTGCCCGCCCGCATTTACGGGGTCAAGGAGGGGACCGGGGCCCATGTGGAGTTCCTCCTGCTGGAAAACAAGGGGGGCGATACCTGGGAGGCCCTGTGCAAGCCCGGCAAACGGGCCAAGGAGGGCAGCCGCTTCCTCTTCGGAGACGGACTCTTCACCGGAGAGGTGGTTGGCGTAAGGGAAGACGGAAACCGGCTGGTGCGGTTCGAGTATGAGGGCGTGTTCTTCCACCTGCTGGACCAGGTGGGGCAGATGCCCCTGCCGCCCTATATCAAGGAGAAGCTTCAGGACAAGGAGCGCTACCAGACGGTCTACTCCCGGGAGACCGGCTCCGCCGCCGCGCCCACCGCCGGGCTGCACTTTACGCCGGAGCTGCTGGAGAGAATCCGGGCCAAGGGGGTCGAGACGGGCTTTGTGACCCTGCACGTGGGGCTGGGGACCTTCCGGCCCGTGAGCGCGGAGAACATAACCGACCACAAAATGCACGCGGAGCACTATTACATGCCCCGGGCCACGGCGGAGCTGATCAACCGGACCAAGGCCCGGAGGGGACGGGTCATCGCCGTGGGCACCACCAGCTGCCGGACCATCGAGTCCGCGGCCCAGCGGGAGGGCCGCTTTCGGGAGAGCGCCGGATGGACGGACATTTTCATCTACCCCGGTTACGAGTTTAGGGGGATTGATGGGCTCATCACCAACTTCCACCTGCCGGAGAGCACCCTGCTTATGCTGGTCTCGGCCCTGGCGGGAAGGGAGCGGGTGCTGGCGGCCTACCAAGAGGCCGTGCGGGAGCGGTACCGGTTTTTTAGCTTTGGGGATGCGATGTTTATCGGAGACCTGAAATGAATACTGCCAGCGAAAC